>JANLWJ010000063.1:0-3532 GCA_031364455.1 Actinomycetes bacterium
CGGTCCACCCGGCGAGGGTCGTACTCGGCGGGGGCCGGCTCGGTCGACGGTCGGAGCCGGATCTCGGTGTGGCTGCGCTCGGCGAGCGGGTCCAGGGCTTCAACGACGGAGGAGACGGCGTCCCGCAGATCCCCTTGAACGACATCGAGGGTGGCCGCGCCGGCGTCAAACCGAGAGATCTCCAGAAGATCGGCCAGCAGCGCCTCAAACCGGTCGAGCTGGGTCTGCAGCAGCTCGGCAGAGCGCGCCGTCGCCGGGTCGAAGTCGTCGCGTGACTCGTGCAGAACGTCGGCCGCCATTCGGACGGTGGTCAGCGGTGTCCGTAGCTCGTGGGAGACATCGGAGACAAACCGACGTTGAACCCGGGACAGGTCCTCGAGCTGACCGATCTTGATCTCAAGGCTGGCCGCCATATCGTTAAATGAGCTCGCCAACCGCGCAAGGTCGTCCTCGCCCTTGACCTTCATGCGCTCGGAGAGGTGGCCGGCCGAGAACTCCTCAGCAATCGACGCCGCATAGCGAACCGGGTCGACGACCTGTCGGGTGACGAACCACGAGATCCAACCGAGCAGCACCACCAAGACCAAGCCGGCGAACAGCAGGGTACGACGCACGAGGTCGAGGGTCTGCTGCTCCTGAGTGAGCGGAAAGAGGTAGTAGAGCTCGGCGGTTCCCAGGCCAGGCACGGTGAGTGGCGCTCCGACGGCGAACCCCGGTACCGGCGTCCGGCCGTCGCTGTAGGCGATCTCGGTGAACGTCGAGGCCTGGACACCTTCGATCTCGACCGCATCCCGTAGCGCGGGCGGGACGCTGGCCTCGGTGACCGTGCTCGACCCGCGTTGCAGCAAGGACGCTGACGAGCTGAGCAGGAGGACGTCGTAGAGCCGGGGTGTTCCCTGCCCTCCGCGAGCCAGCTCGACCGCGATCTGGTCGACCAGGCTCTGGTTCTTCGCGGAGTTGTCCTCACCGGCGGCGGTGATGAGGGCCTGGGCCTGGTTGAGGCCGGCCTGCGCCTCAACCAGGGATGCGCGCTGTTTGGCGTCGAGGAGCCCCGAGGTGATGCGTCCGATCAGGATCTGTCCCAGTACCACCACAACCAGCATGGAGAGCGCGAGCGTTGTCGCCACCACGCGCAGGTAGAGCGAGGACCGCCACCGGGTGCGTACCCGGCTCGCGGCACCGCCGAACGGTATCCGCTCCACAGCGTCAGGCCGAAGTCATCAGGTGGGACCGGCCTTGTAGCCGACACCACGCACTGTCACGACGATTTGCGGATGCTCAGGGTCCGCCTCGATCTTCGACCGCAGACGTTGCACATGGACGTTCACCAGGCGGGTGTCCGCGGCGTGCCGGTAGCCCCACACCTGCTCGAGCAACGTCTCGCGGGTGAACACCTGCCAGGGTTTGCGGGCCAACGCAACAAGGAGGTCGAACTCCAGTGGGGTAAGTGCGATCATCTCTTCGTTGCGCTTGACCGTGTGCCCCGGGACGTCGATCGCGAGATCGGCGATCTCCAGCGACTCCGGGTGACCCTCGTCGGTGCGGCGCATCCGTGCCCGCACCCTGGCGACGAGCTCTTTGGGCTTGAAGGGCTTGACCACATAGTCGTCGGCCCCGCTCTCCAGCCCGAGCACGACATCGACGGTGTCGCCCTTGGCGGTAAGCATGACGATCGGGATACCTGACTCCGCGCGGATCTCGCGGCAGATCTCGATGCCGTCCTTGCCGGGCAGCATCAGGTCGAGCAGCACGAGGTCGGGGTTGAACTCACGGAACGCCGCCACAGCACGTTCGCCGTCGCCGCACAGATGGGGTTCGAAGCCCTCGCCACGCAGCACGATGCCAAGCATCTCCGACAGCGCGGAGTCGTCGTCAACGACCAGGATGCGTCCCTTCATGAGGTCATGGTCGCACCTACCGTGGCGATCTGGCACCACCGCGGTCCTCTCGTGGCACCATGACCGCTGAAAGCCGACCACCGGCAGGGGACCGAAGGACAGGGGACGCATGACCGACGGACCAGGTTCACCACCTCCTCCCGAGCCTCCCGAGCCTCCCGAGCCTCCCGATCAGGGGAGCGGTACTCCTTGGTCGCCAACGCCAGAGTCGGTTTCTCCTCCCCCACCTCCACCGATGCCGCCACCACCTCCACCTGGGGCATCGGGCCAAGCGCCGACCTGGGCCGCGCAGCCCGCCATGGGTGCTTGGGGGCCGCCGCCAGCAGCCCCCAAGCCAGGGGTCATCCCGCTTCGTCCACTCGGGATCCCCGAGCTGCTCGACGGGGCGATCACCGCCATCCGCAGGTACCCGAAGGCGACGCTCGTGCCGTCGTTCATCG
Source organism: Actinomycetes bacterium (assembly GCA_031364455.1). Lineage (GTDB taxonomy): Bacteria > Actinomycetota > Actinomycetes > JAHEKZ01 > JAHEKZ01 > JAHEKZ01. The sequence goes on from JANLWJ010000063.1 coordinate 2,339, forward strand.
TGGCAATGGGCCTCGGCGCGATCACCTTTCTCACGTCGCTCGTCAGTTTGACGATGTATCGCGGGATCGGAGACCTCGACTCCAGCACCGCCAGCGGTGCCGATCTCGCCGGCATCTTCGGACCAACGGTTTTCGTTGCCATGGTCGGCGTCCTGATCCAGTACGTTGCCACCGTGCTGGTCACCGGGGTGATCATCGTTGTCATCGGTCAGGCCGTGCTCGGCAACCCCATCACCCCAGGGGAGGCATGGGCGGTCGTGCGCCCCAGGGCCTGGCGGCTGGTCGGTCTCGGTCTGCTGGTCTCGGTGATTGCGCTCCTGGGAGCATGCTTGTGCCTCATCCCCGGAATCGTGCTCGGGGTCTACCTCTCGATCTCATCGGCGGCACTAGTGCTCGAGCGGTCGACCGTCACCGACTCGATGAGCCGCTCGTGGCGGCTGATCACCGGTGCCTTCTGGCGGACGCTCGGAGCACTCGCGCTGCTGTTCATCGTCTACTTCGTGATCAACATCGCCGTCGGTGTCCCCTTCTCGATCCCCGAGTACATCGCGCCCTCCGTCGACCCGGTGACGCTGGACGTCGATGAGACTCGCTTCGTGATCAACCAGGCGATCTCGACGATCGGCAGCGTCATCGTCAGCACGATCACCCTGCCGTTCATGGCCGCCGGCATCTCGCTCATCTACATCGACCGCCGGATGCGCACCGAAGGGCTCGACATCACCCTCGCCCGGCAGTCGCAGGGCCTGTGATCGAGCTGACCGTGCGCTTCGACATCCCCGTCGACCTAGGGCGTGACGAGGCACGCCAGCTTGCCGAGAGCGAGCTCGCCAACCCCGCCTACGCAGCCGCCGAGCCACCGTGGTGGCAGCGGGCCAGCGCCTGGGTATGGGAGCGGTTCGTCGACCTGCTCGACCGGCTGGGGGGCGCTGCCGGTAGTTGGCTGTGGCTCATCGTTCTCGGCGCTGTCATTGGCCTCATCGCCTTCGTCATCGTCCGTCGGACCGGCGGAGTCCAGCGACGGCGTTCGGGACCAGGAGATGTCTTCACCGACCGCACCATGAGCGCAGCTGACCACCGAGCTCGTGCCGAGAGAGCGGCCAGCTCAGGTGAGTGGAGCGAGGCAGTCCGCGAGAGCTTCCGCGCTGTCGTCCGCCAGCTCGAGGAGCGCGGCGCCATCGACCCCCGCCCCGG
>JANLWJ010000119.1:0-3998 GCA_031364455.1 Actinomycetes bacterium
GCGCGAGAAGATCGTGGTCACCCTCTACTACTACGAGGGGCTCACCTTGGCCGAGATCGGCCAGGTCCTCGGCGTCACCGAGAGCCGCATCTGCCAGATGCACACCAAGGCGGTACTGCAGCTGCGGGGACGCCTGGCAGACGCTCCCGACTAGGGCGGCAGCAGCACCACCTGCTGGGGCAACAGTGTCAGCGGGTCGAGATAGGTGTCACCACGGCGGGCACCCCAGTGCAAGCATGACGTCTGGATGCAGTGCAGGTCGGTAGCCAGACGTCCGATCGGCTCGCCTCCGACGACCCGGTCACCGACCCTCACCGTGGGTAGAACCGGCAGGTAGGTCGTCCGCAAGCCGTCGCTGTGCCGGACCACCACGACGGGCCGTCCGGCGACCCGCCCAGCGAAGGTGACCACTCCTGGCCGCGCCGAATGGACCGGCTGGTTCGGCGTTGCCGCGAGGTCGACCCCACGGTGCCCGGGGCCGAACCGCTGATAGGGCTCGAAGCTACGCACGACCGTGGCGGGGGTCACCGGCCACTCGGCAGTGCGAGCGTGCAGGGTCAGATCCTGGCCGGTAGCGATCCCGACCACCGCGGCAATGACGAGTCCAATGGCAAAGGAGTTCATAGCCGACGATGGTGCGCTCCCCGGAGATACCTGTTCGAAAATTGCTGCCGAACGGGGGATGGGGGCCCGTCCACGATCCTGTGGACAGGCCAGGAGAGCCCGATTAGGCCGGCCAGAAGCGGGCCCGTAGACTTCGTCCCAGCACTCTGTTCGCAGAGTGACTTCGCATGTCCGTCCCGCTCGCCCCGTTCATCTGGGTGCGGGGGTTGGCCACTCGGTCCGGCCCGATCTCGCGATCGGTTCGGCAGGCCGTGACAGACATCAGGGTTTACGGCGCCGCCGTTGGCACAGAACCGAGTACCGCGCGCCTGCGCGGGTGAGGAGAGTACGGACATGGCCGTCGTCACCATGAGGCAGTTGCTCGAGAGCGGTGTCCACTTCGGGCACCAGACTCGTCGGTGGAACCCGAAGATGAAGCGCTTCATCTTCACCGAGCGCAACGGCATCTACATCATCGACCTGCAGCAGTCGCTGGCCTTCATCGACCGCGCCTACGAGTTCGTCAAAGAGACCGTCGCGCACGGTGGCACGGTGATGTTCGTCGGCACGAAGAAGCAGGGGCAAGAAGCCATTGCCGAGCAGGCCACCCGCGTCGGTATGCCGTACGTCAACCACCGTTGGCTCGGCGGCATGCTCACCAACTTCCAGACCGTGCACAAGCGGCTGCAGCGCCTCAAGGAGCTTGAAGAGATCGACTTCGACACGGTCGCCGGTTCGGGACTGACGAAGAAGGAGCTGCTCGTCCTTCACCGCGAGAAGGTCAAGCTCGAGCGCACGCTCGGCGGAATCCGCGACATGGCCAAGATCCCGAGCGCACTCTGGATCATCGACACCAACAAAGAGTCGATCGCCGTCGACGAGGCCAAGAAGCTCGGCATCCCGGTTGTCGCGATCCTCGACAGCAACTGTGACCCTGACGACGTCGACTACCCGATCCCTGGCAATGATGACGCCATCCGCTCGGTTGCCCTGCTCACCCGCGTGATCGCCGATGCTGTGGCCGATGGACTGGTCTCACGCGCCGGAGCTGCCGCCGGTGATGACAAGCCAGAAGCCGTGGAGCCAGGCGCTGCTGAGCCGCTTCCGGAGTGGGAGCGCCAGCTCCTCAGCGGTGACCCCACTCCTGTTGTCGAGGCGGCCCCGGCTGCTGCGGCGCCAGTGACTGAGACACCAGTGACTGAGACACCGGTCGCTGCGACACCGGCCGCCGTCGAAGCACCAGCAGAGGTACCGGCCGCGGAAGCGACCGCTGCTCCGGTCGAGCAGGCCTGACCGACCACCCGCACCTGGATCGACGAGGGAAGGAACCCCATGGCGAACGTCTCTGCCGCCGACGTCAAGCGCCTCCGTGAGGCAACCGGCGCCGGGATGATGGACAGCAAGAAGGCTCTGGAAGAGGCCGATGGCGACTTCGAAAGGGCTGTCGAGCTGCTCCGCATCAAGGGTGCCAAGAGCCTGGGCAAGCGGGCCGAACGCACCGCAGCCAACGGTCTGGTTGCGGCGGCCGGTGGAGCGCTGATCGAGCTCAACTGCGAGACCGACTTCGTGGCCAAGAACGACAAGTTCCAAGCGCTCGGCGCGCAGATAGCCACAGCTGCAGCTGCTACCAAGTCCGCTTCTAGCGAAGAGCTCGCCGCGGCCACGCTGCCCGACGGTCAAACCGTCCAGCAGGCCATCGACGCCTTGGCAACGGTCATTGGCGAGAAGCTGGTGCTCGGCCGGGTAGCAGTCTTCGACGGTGCCAGCACGGTCTACCTCCATAAGCGGGCCAGCGACCTCCCTCCGTCAGTGGGCGTGCTCGTGGCCTACGAGGGCGGCGATGTCGATGTTGCTCGCGGCACGGCGATGCAGGTGGCGGCCATGCGCCCGCAGTACCTGAGCCGTGCGGACGTTCCTGCCGATGTCGTCGAGAATGAGCGCCGGATCGCCGAGGCGACCGCGCGCGAAGAAGGCAAACCTGAAGCGGCGCTCACCAAGATCGTCGAAGGTCGCGTCACGGGCTTCTACAAGCAGGTCGTTCTGCTCGACCAACCGAGTGTCCAGGACCAGAAGAAGACCGTGAAGCAGGTGCTCGCAGATGCTGGGGTCACGCTGAGCCGGTTCGCCCGCTTCGAGGTCGGCCAGGTCTGAGGCAGACTGCGCGCAGGACCGACCGAGGAGCTGCTCATGAGTGAGGCAAACCCCGACGCTGTCCGACCTGCGCAGGGCGGCTTCGGACGCGTCCTGCTCAAGCTGTCCGGTGAGGCCTTTGCCGGCAACGGTGGGCTTGGTGTCGACCCTGATGTCGTAGCCGCCATCGCCAGGCAGATCTCCGACGTCGTTGCCACCGGCGCCCAGGTCGCGGTGGTCATCGGTGGTGGCAACTACTTCCGCGGGGCCGAGCTCTCCCAACGAGGGATGGATCGTTCGCGGGCCGACTACATGGGGATGCTCGGCACCGTGATGAACTGCCTGGCACTACAAGACTTCCTGGAGAAGCGTGGGGTCGAGACCCGCGTCCAGACCGCCATCACGATGGGGCAGGTTGCTGAGCCCTACGTACCTCGCCGAGCGATCCGGCACCTGGAGAAGGGCCGGGTCATCATCTTCGGTGCTGGGCTCGGCGCGCCCTACTTCTCCACCGATACCACTGCTGCCCAGCGCGCCCTGGAGATCTCCGCAGAGGTCGTACTCATGGCTAAGGGGGTCGATGGCGTCTACGACGACGATCCAAAGAAGAACCCAGACGCGGTGCGCTACGACCAGCTCACCTTCGACGAGGCGCTAGCCCAGGGGTTGAAGGTCGCTGATGCCACCGCCTTCAGCCTTTGCCGCGACAACGCGCTACCGATCATCGTCTTCAACTTGCTGGAGGAGGGCAACATCGCCCGCGCGGTCCGGGGTGAGAAGATCGGCACGCTTGTGGCGCAAGACATCGAGGAAGAAGGTAGGAGCCGATGATCGACGAGACCATGCGGGCGGCCGAGGAGAAGATGGGTAAGGCCATCTCCGTGGCCAAGGAGGACTTCTCGGCGATCCGGACCGGCCGGGCCAACCCGGCGATGTTCAACAAGATCCTGGCCGACTACTACGGCACTCCCACCCCGGTGAACCAGCTCGCCTCGTTCCAGTCACCTGAGCCGACCCAGATGATTGTCAGCCCCTACGACAAGGGTTCACTCACCGCGATCGAGAAGGCGATCCGAGACTCCGATCTCGGTGTCAACCCGGTCGACGACGGCACGATCATCCGGATCTCGTTCCCACCGCTGACCGAAGAGCGCCGGAAAGAGTTCATCAAGGTCGCCAAGCACAAAGCCGAGGACGCCAGGGTCGCGATGCGCAATGTCCGGCGGCACGCAAAGGACCACCTCGACAAGCTGCAGAAGGCTGGC
>JANLWJ010000129.1:0-11159 GCA_031364455.1 Actinomycetes bacterium
CTCGAACTCGCCAAGCCCTTCGACAACGAGTTGCCCGTTCAGTCGAAACGCCGCCACTTCCTGGGACGTCTTCACCTGACGCGCCTCCTGTGTGGTGGGTGAGGAGTCAACCAGCACCAAGCCCTGGTCTTGCAGCGCCAATACGGCCGGCATTCCAAGGCGATCAACACCGATACGCTCGCCCTTCACTCCGAGTTCACAGAGCGCTGCCACGGCCTCGCGCGCGAAAACGCTGGCTTCTGCCGCAGGATCGTCGAAGAATTCCCAGAGATGCATTCGGCGCACGTCCTTGGCGCGAGTTGCCGAGCGATGCATCGAGTTGCCATGCTCAAACAAGATGGGATCTCCCTCGACCGGGACCACCGCACACCGGGTAAAGGTGCTCATACTCCAGATAGGCATGGCGGTAGCGCCAGTTGCGTACCGGGCGTTGGGCTCGCTGAACAGCAGGCACGCCTCTAGGTCGCGGGTGCGCATGGATGCTTGCAGGCGCGCCAAACGCTCTGTTCGCAATAGGTCGACATCGATCGAGTTGCGGGAGGCGGCGCTGGTTGGTTCGACAGACAGCGTCATCGGGTGGCTCCTGTGGGGGAGTGCGGGCTGCTGCAGCATGCGGGGGTCACGCTCTCCCAGTGCCGCGTTGCGATCAGATCGTCGTTCTCGAACATCTCAACGGTGAGATCGAAGAAGCAGTGAGTAGCGTCACTCTTCAGCATCAAATAGGCCTTCGCAAGAGCAGTCACCTCGGGCAAGGTGACCTGCGGAGCGGGAGATCCGGCAGGGCTCTTGGCGGGCGCGAGAGGTCGCAAGTCGAGATAACTGGGACCGAGCACGCGCCCTGCTCGCTACTTCCAGATCCGAACAGATCAACTTCCACCCTGCGCGCGCACCCTGGTGAACGCGCAGGTCAGCGGGGTGCCAGGAGTTTCACGCAACACCTACGGGGGCGGGGCGTGCGGAATTCCTTGTGGGAGACCTGCTGGACCCTGCCGCGATCGATGGCGATCGGGGCGGATGAAGTCTACGGGGCGGGCTTTGGCGCTCGTTTGGCCGCAGATGGGGTGTCAGGGAGCGATTTCGTGGCTCTGAGTGGGCTGGTGGGCATCACTGAGTCAGGTGTGGTGCTGGTCGGGATCGCGGGGGAGTCAGGCAGCAACTTGTGGAGGCGACTGTGTCGGTCGATGGCCCGTTGCCAGGTGTGACGGGCCCAAGCGTTCTGGGCCAGGGCGGCCATCAGCACGACGACGGTCTGGTTGTGCAGCCCCCAGGCCGGGAGTCGGCGGTTGTAGAAGGCGCGCTCGAACTGCGCGTTCAGTGATTCGGTGTCCGCCCGCATCGGTGGAGCGGAAGAGTGCAGCATCCTCGACGCCGGCGTACACCAGATCACGGTCGGAGTCCGCGCTCGCGTGACCGAACGCCTGGTCAGCACCGTGGTCGGGGCCATGGGTTTCACCTCACAGCCGCTCACATGCCTTGCTTAAATGCTGGTTGCGCAAGCGCGCCAGCGCGTCGCGGGCGTGCGACTTGACCGTTCCCACGGAGATGCCGAGAGCCTCAGCCGTATCGGCCTCGGTGAGATCGTCGAAGTAGCGCAACACCAGCACGGCGCGCTGCCGCGGCGAAAGCCTGCGCAGGTCTTCGAGCAGCGCGATGCGGTCGGTGTTGTCGTGATGTGGCGCCTCCGGGAGCGCGTCGGTGGCTACCTCTCGCCAACGGCGACCGCGCCATCGGCTCACTGATTCACGCGCGAGCACTTGCCGGACGTAGGGCTCTGGGCGGTCCTTGATCCGGCCCCACTTCGGCACCACCTTGATTAGCGCTGACTGCACTAGGTCCTCGGCGTCGTGATGATTGCCTGTGAGCAGGTACGCCGTGCGCAGCAGCGCGCCTCTCCGCGCGACCACGAACTCCTCGAAGTCGGCATACGCGGTCATGACGAACCGCCCTCTGCGTCGAGCGCTTCTGCGATCAGATCGGTGGCAAACGCGACCCGCTGAGGCGCTCCCGCCGTGGCGACGACGCGACGCAGGGCCGGGTCTTCGAAGGAAGAGCCGGCGCCACGGATGTCCAGTGCGACCACAGTCCCGTTGGCGTCGTTCGGGTCGTTCCCGTCACCAGGATCGACTTTCCAATGGCCAATCAGGATCTGCGAGTCGATGACGCCCAACACGTCGCACAACACCGGCACCTCGAGTGTGTAACCCCAACCGGGCTGGTATTGCCCGTATTCTCCGGTCCCGTCCAAGAGGATTGGCGCCCACGAACACTGCCGGGGACCGCTTCCTTGTTGGGAGACCCACAGGTCGAACTCTTTGGCGTAGGTCCAGTAGTTGACCAACTTTCGCTCCGTGCCAGGTTCCCACACCCATCCTTCTGCGTCGGTTCCTCCCCGAACGTTGCCGACGAGGTGGGTGGCATCGGTCCAGGTGCCCACCCCGAAGGCCCTGACCTCCGGCAGGGGCGAGTAGTTCTCGCCGGTCACCAGATCGTGGACGATCATCTTTCTCATCGGCGAGGGATAGGCCAGCCTGCGGCCGTCGGCAGACAGCGCGACCGCCACGTTCTCAGGAGCCTGGGGGTCGTCGTTGGGCAAGTCGATCGGGAGGGTCCCGAACGTCCCGGTGTCCGCGACGAGGCCGACGGCTTGCGGGGCGTCGCCGCCCGCGGGAGGGGACAACCACACCGCCGCCAACGGTCCGGGAGTGTCTCCGAGATTCGGCAGGTCCTTCCCCACGGGGTATTCGATCGGCAGCGCGATGGCGTCGGAGCCCGCTGGCGAAGGGTACGAGCGGTTGCCATCGACATCGGTGAGGCGTAGGCCGATGCCTGTGCCGGCGGCGCCCACGACTAGCAAGGTGGCCGCGAGTGCGGCGGCCCGGATGCGATGGGTGCGTTTGCCGCGCGCCCAAAGCTCGGTCGCGGGCGCACCTCGCGTTGGTGCGTCCTTGGCCAACTCTGCCAGTCGGTCGTGCAGCGTGTCCATGGGTGCCTCCACTTTCGATAGCCTCACTCATTAGTACGCGATAAGTGAGGCTTTCGGAGGGGTATGCCGCCGCCGGCGAACGTCTACGCGGGTCGCTAGGCGGCAGGGCGCGCAGGTAGTCGCGGCGGTTGACTCTGTGTGCCTGGTCCGTTCGGGTCGGTGTGAGTGGCTCCCACCAGTCATGCAGACCGTCGGTGGATCGGCAGGTCAGGGTGTGCCGAGCGTAGAGCGCCCAGGTGCCATCCGGATTGCGATCTCATTCAGCTAGGCGAACAACGGCCGCAGGTGGTCGTTGAGGAAGATTCCCGCCGGATCGAGCTCGCGCCGGATGCGGATGAACGTCTCCGCCGCCGGGTACCGCGCAAGCAGCTGCTCGCGGGTGAGGAAGTGGAGTTTGCCCCAGTGCACCCGGGCCCCGAACTCGCCGAGCAGGCGATCGACGTCTTGCAGGTAGCCCCAGTAGTCCGTGCCCGGGACGCCGGACACGGAGATCACGGTGGTGGCCGTGCCGTGCTGGGAGGAGAGGAAGGCGTCGTCGGCGGCGACGGTGCGCACCTCCATCGGGAAGCGGGCGTCGGGCTGGCTCGCCAGCATCAGCTCCCGCATCGCGGCGACTGCCGCTAGGCCGTCGCCGACCGGCACGAAGTACTCGAGCTCGTGGAAGTTCGGCTCGAATACCGTGGGGTAGATCCGATAGGAGCGGTCGACGCGGGCGAACGGAGTCGAGTCGTCGGGCTCGTCCGCTGCCGCCTCGTCGTAGATCTTGACGTGGCAGGTATCCCCGTCCGGCACGCCTTCCGGCGTCTGGAGCCCGTAGAGCGCGCCGGAGCCGTCGACAGGGATCCAGAAGAACGAGAAGTGCCGGTGGGTGTGCACGAGCTCGTCCCATCGCTCGGCCACCTCGGCGTACGGCAGGTGCAAGATGCGCTCGCGGATCCGGTACGCAGGGGCCACCGCGAACTCGACCTCGGTCATCACGCCGAGCATGCCGACGGCGACCTGGGCGGCGTGGAGCAGCTCCGGCGTCGACTCAGATACCTCGATTACCTCGCCGGTGCCCGTGACGATGCGGGCCCGGCGAAGGGTTGAGGAGAACGAGCCGAGGCTGATGCCCGAGCCGTGCGTGCCGGTGCCGATCGCACCACCGATCTGCTGGGTGTCGATGTCGCCCTGGTTCGCGAGAGCGAGGCCGGCCTCCCACAGCGGCTCGCCGAACGCCCTGACGCTGGTGCCGGCGAGCGCCGTCGCACGACGACGCTCAGGGTCGGCGTCGAGCACGCCGGCTAGATCCGCGAGTTGCAGCATCACGCCATCGGTGAGGCATACCGGCGTGAAAGAGTGGCCGGTGGCGGCGACGCGCACGTTCCGGCCAGCCGCGATCGCGTCGCGCACCGCGGCGACGACCTCGCCCTCGTCGCGAGGATGTAACACAGCAGCGGGGTGGCAAGTCTGGTTGCCCACCCAGTTCGTCCAGGTCGCGCCGTCCACGATGCCCGCCTCCCTCACCCCCACGTTCCGAGCAAGGCTATACCCGCATCTGGGGCGATCCCGACCAGACGTTGACGTAACAAGCGCGTCACCGCGGGCAGTCTTGGGATGCATCACGCGATGCCATGAGGATCACGCAGCCGCACTCAAGACCACCGATCTGACCAATATCAACCGGACCTGATGAGGCCGCACGTGAAGTGCCACAGGCGTGTCCGATGGATCGCCACGGCCGATGGCGGGAGCAGCGGATGAATTTGTGAGCAAAGGAGCCCATCGCTATTTCCGGATCCGGCCATAGCCACTTCCACAGCGCACTCACCGTGTGGCAATGACGCAGATCAGGTGAGGCCGCGGGAATTTCACGCAACACCTACAACGGGGGCGGGACGTGCGGAATGCCTTGTGGGAAACCGGCTGGACCCTGCCGCGACCTGGCCGGACCGGGGCGAATCAAGTCTAGAGGGCTGGCGGGCACGGCTGAGCCAGGTGCGGTGTTGCTGGGGATCGCGGGGAGTCAGGCAGCCACCGTGGTGGTGACTGTTGTCGGTCGATCGCCCGCTGCCAGGTGTGGCGTGCCCAGGCGTTCTGGGCGAGTGTGGCCATCAGCACGATGACGGTCTGGTTGTGCAACCCCCCCGCGGGGAGCCGCCGGTTGTAGAAGGCGCCGCGGGTTCTATGGGTCGGCGGGTTCTATGGGTCCTTGCAACACCTGATTGTTGGGGGTGTTGTTGATGGGTGCTCCTCGGATGTCGTCGGTCGATCTGCAGGTCAGGGTGTGGCGGGCGTAGAACGCCCACGTCCCATCCGGTTTGCGGTCTCGTTTGGTCTGGTGCCGTGTGACTTTGACGAAGTCGAGGCTTCCGTCGGCGGTCACGACCCGCTCGTAGATCGTCCCGCCGGCTGCGTAGAGGGCATGTCCTCCGCACTCGTCGATCCACGCTGTCCGGGCTCCGCTTGGTGGGAGCTGGGCGGTGACGCGGCGATACGTGCCGATCACGATCCCGCCCCGTTCTTTGCTCTTGCCGCGAGCGGGGAGGCTGTGCAAACTCTACCGAATGGCAGGAGTCTTGACATCGCACCGCAGTACGTCAACTACAGATAGCCGCCGCACGTCTCTGGCGCATCGTTTGACTCGGACAGTCAACTACCGGTTAAGCGTCAACGCCGCGATAGCGGCGAGGTTCCCCTTCCTGCGATAAACCTCGATGGCGCTCTCCTCGTATGACGCTGCCTCGCGTCCGAATCCGCGCGCAGCGAGCACAATCGACAGCTCGGTTAAGACGGCGGCTCTGGTTGGGAGCAGATCTGTCGATTCCACAAGTTCCAGCCCGGTCCGCGCCGCGACCTCGGCATCGTCGAGTCTGCCGCGATGCCTCAGCGCACGCGCACGAAGCACGTGACGCCGGATGCGTGCTTCGCGGTCGAACATCGTCATCTGGGCCTCGTATTGGTCCGCGATCCGAAGGAACTCATTCGTCCGACCTTGTCCGTCGACCGCAAAGGCGAGGATCGGATCCATCGCGTTGATATACCAGACGTCTCCCATCGCTACGACGGTCTGACGAGCGTCCCAGACCCGCCGCTCGGCGGCCTCGAAAGCACCAGACTCGAGTTCGAGCTCGGCAATGTGCGCACCGTGCACTGCTCCGAGCCACACGAACCCATTGCCCTCGGCGACAGAGCGCCAACTTCGTTCGGTCGATGTCGGGTCGACGCCTTGGGCGACGTCGGCTGCGAGGATCGCCGCGAGGCCGGTCGATATCCGGATGGGGTCGTCGCTCAAACGCAGTTGCTCACCAAACGAACGGATCTCGTCAAAACTCAAGGGACCCAGGAGAGCCCCTTGGAGGACGTCACTTGCCGCCTGGTTCGCCTCGCGTAGTTGTCCCGACGCGGCCGCTTCGTCCATGGCCCGCACACTGGCCGCAAACATCCCGGCCGCGCTTCCGCGCATGAACTCGACATAGCCGAGCGCCATCCAGAGCTCGGCGAGGGCTCCTCGGTCGCCCAGCTGTTCAATCTGGCTGCGCAGTTGCTGGAGTGCCTCTACGTGCGTCTCAATGCCAAGGTCGCTCGTTGCCTCATAGACGGCCTTCACGACAACAAGTTGCACGTCGGCGCGCAGCGCGTCTACCTCAGCACCATGCCGTCGAGCAAGATGTGATGCATCGGCGAGCAATGCTTCGGCGTCGTGCGTGCGCCCGGCCTCCATCAGCGCAACCCCCAGTCGTGGCAGGATCCTGAACCTTTCCAAGGAGGTTTCGGGCAAGTAGCTTGCCGCACGTTCAAGAAGCGTGGCGGCGCCTTCCTGATCGAGCGAGTCGTACGCCTTTTCACCGGCGGCCGCGAACCGCTTGCCAGCCGCCTGGGCGAGCTCGGCCGTGTGCTCCTCGCCGAGGAGAACCTCCCGCCGGAAGCCGATCGCCTGCTGAAGGTGGCGCGCGATTGCCTCGTCGTCGGCGGCGCTTGACGCCAATCGGTCAGCCAGCTCCTCGTGGAGATGTGCGCGCCGCCCCTTCGGCAGGCGCTGGTATGCGGCGTCGCGGATCAGCGCGTGGGCAAACCGCCACCGTTGCCCCGACTCGTCTTCCTGCTCCACGAACCCCCGCGGCTCAAGCGCCCCGAGTGACTCGCGGACGTCGTACTCGGGTCTGCCCACGAATGAGGCGACGGTGGCAACGGAAAATCGGCGGCCTTCAACTGCAGCGATCGCGAGGAGTTCGCGTGTGGACTCATCAAGCCGTTCGAGCCTTGACGCGAGCAGGGCGTGAATCGTCGGTGGCACGTTAAGGTCGGCACCGACCCCCCCGGTCCATCGACCCGCCGAGACCAGACCATCATCTGACAAACGAGCCACGACTTGCTCGAGGAACAACGGGTTACCCTCGCTCCGCTCGAGCACCGCGTCGACCAGCGTATCTGGAGCATCGTCACCGAGAAGGCTATGAGCGAGCGCCCGGGCCTCGCTCGCCGACAATGGCGGGAGCGTCATCGTGATGACGCGCGGTCGCCCACCACCCCACGTGGGTCGGATTTCTAGGAGCTCTGGTCGGGCGAGGCACAAAACGAGGATGGGCGCGTGTGTTTGGTCTACAAGCGCCTCAACCAGATCCAGCATTGGCGGCTCGGACCAATGGAGGTCGTCGAGTATCGCGACGATCGGCTGCTCGCGCGCAAGAATCTCGAGCAGCCGACGGACCGCCCAACCAGCATCGGCTGACGCAGAACCCCCCACTCCGAGTACATGCGCGAGCCGGTCCACGACGGCCGTTCCTTCGGGCTCGGTCGCGAGCCGGGAGCGAAGGGTTTCTATCACGGCGGTGGCGCCGTCAGGCGAACCGCCCGCCGCCTCGGTAAGGAGCTCGACGAGCGGTGCGAACGTGATGCCGTCGCCGTACGACGGGGTCTGGGCGACCAGGACAGTCGCCCTCTCAGAGACCGATGCCACAACCTCACGGCCGAGCCGCGACTTACCGACCCCCGGTGGTGCCACGAAAGTGATGAGGACCGGTGAGCGCGACCGGTTCGCCTCTTCGAAGGCGGCCTCAACCAGTGCGAGCTCGCGGCCCCGACCCACGATTGCTCCGTCCGTTGACCTTTGGTGCACCGGCAGGCCAGTTACGAGCCATGCTGCGATTGGTGCGCTTTTCCCCTTAACAGATAAGGGTGCGAGCGATTCGAGATCTACCGTCTGACGGACGAGCTCCGCGGTTTCATCGCCGATGACTATGCCGTTCCGCGGAGCTATCGTCTGGAGCCGTGCTGCGGTGTTGAACGCATCCCCGCCGATGCCGCCGCGGACCGCGGATGCGACATCGGCAACAGCCTCGCCGGTCTGGATCCCCACGCGAATCTCAAGTTCGATGTTGAGCTCGTGCCGCAGTTCGGGCAGCGCATCGCAAATCTCCAGGGCGGCGCGCACGGCTCGGAGTGCGTCGTCTTCATGCACGACGGGAACGCCGAAGACACCTACGATCGCGTCGCCGATGAACTTCTCGACGATGCCTCCGTGCCGCTCGATCGCGGTGCCCATCGCCTGGTGGTAACGATCGAGAACGCGTCGCAGCACTTCGGGGTCAAGACGTTCGCCGAGTTCTGTCGACGCGACAAGGTCGCAGAAAAGCGCCGTCACAGATCGCCGATCAGGGGAGGAATCGGCTAACGGCGAGCCGCACTGGAGGCAGAACCGCGCGCGTTCGGGATTAGACTCACCGCAACTCAAGCACGAGCACACACGCCAGTATGGCGGCACGCCGGAAAGTGGTGCAACCCGTCAGTGACAGTAATGCGAGCGAACTCAACTCTTACAACGAGCCATTCGAACACTGCGCGACGCTGCCACGAATGGGGCAATCAGGTAGTGAGTCCGACTGCTTCGCAGCGAACGGCGGCGGCCAGTGACCACAGGCTTCATGAATCGGGCCGTTAGCGAAAGGTGTGATGCTGGGGCGGAGGGTGGATCCTGCCTAGGTGAGGTCGGGCTTTTTTGGCACATGTCAGCAGAGCCGAAATGCCCCGCTGCAGTTCGGGTGCCAACCCTGCGAGCATCGACTCCACCACGGTCAAACCGGCCAACGCCGGTCACCGACGCGGTCCCGCGCTGGCCGAGTTCACTTCCAGAAATGGAACTTTCCACTTCCGCCGCGGCAATTTTCGCGACGCATCGCCCCCTGGTCATCGACGCGCCAGGAGTTTCGCGCACGTCCTACGGGGCGGGACGTGCGGGATTCCTTGCGGGAAACCGGCTGGACCCTGCCGCGATCGGTGGGGATCGGGGCGGATCAAGTCTAATGGGGGCGGGCTTTGGTGCTGCTCCGGCTGTTATGGGTCTCCGGGCAGGCATGTTGACACCGCCAGCCCTTCGGACCATACGGTGGCAAAACCCCCCGTAGTACGGCTAGGCCCGCTCCGGCCCTATTGCGGTTGACGGCCGACGCGATCTAGGTTGGCGCGATGGTGACACCAATCGTCGACGTCAGCGGTTTGTCCTCAGAGCACCAGGGTCCGGTGCTCACCCCCCTCGATGCCGGTTACGATACGGCTCGTATCTCCTTCAACGCGCTGATCGACCGTCATCCCCCCGTCATCGCTCGTGCAGCCACACCTCAAGACGTCGTCGCATCACTGCAGTTCGCACAGAGCGCTGGCCTGCCCGTGGCAATGCGCGGGGGCGGACACAGTGTTGCGGGCCATTCGATGTGCGACGACGGATTGGTCATCGACCTGCGCTTGCTCAATCACGCCAGCGTCGACGTCGAACGCCGTCAAGTCATCGCTGGCGGGGGTGCCACCTGGCGAGACGTGGACACTCCATGTGTCACCCGAGGTTTGGTGATGCCGGGTGGAACTTTCGACACCACTGGTGTTGCAGGGTTGACGCTGGGCGGAGGGCTCGGCCATCTCATGGGGGTTCACGGACTGACCCTCGATCACCTGGTCTCTGCCGACGTCGTGCTTGCCGACGGGACCCTAGTCACCGCGTCCGCAGGCAACGATCCCGAACTCTTCTGGGCACTGCGAGGCGGCGGAGGGAACTTCGGCGTCGTCACCGCCTTCGAGTTTTCACTCGACCCGCTACCTGTTGTGTTTGGCGGCGAGATTCACTATCCCGACACGCATCTGCGCCAAGGTCTGCGCCTGTATCGGGATCTGGTGGAAGACGCCCCTGACGAACTCACCATGATGGCGTACTTCCGAGAAGGGTTTCTGCACATAACCGTCGGCGCAAGGGGGGGAAACCCGCGCTCCCTGCGCGCGCTCGACGCTCTGCGAGCGAATCTGCCGATTGCCCGGGACAGACTGGGAATGACCAGCTACCTGCAGATCCAGGTCATGCAAGGTGATACGCCCTTCGGTATACGGCACTATTGGAAGAGCCAGTTCACTGACGAGTTGAGTGACGACCTCATCGACGAAATCGTCGACCACTACCACGCACGAACCGCCGGGAGCATTAGCTCAGTCCTCATTGAACCCGTGCACGGCCAGGCCACTCGCGTCCCGCTGGATGCCACGGCCTTTGGACGCCGTGCACCTGGGTTCAACGTCAGCGTTCTCGGTCACTGGCGTGATCCAGCCGGCGACGACGCCGAAATCTCATGGGTGCGGACCGGCGCCGCTCGAGTCGCCGCCCGCAACCCAGAGGGTGGGGGCTACTTGAACTACGCCGCACCCGATGAGCCTCAAGAGCGAGTTCGCGCTGCATTCGGTGTCGAGAAGTATGCCCGGCTGCTCGAGGTGAAACGGCGCGTCGACCCAGAGAACATCTTCCGGTTCAACCACAACATTCGACCCTGACGTACAGATTATCGGGATGCCGTCACGACAACGTCGCTGCTGGCCGTCGTGGTGGATTGCCGCGATTCTCTTTCACAGGCGAAGTACTCGGCCACGGTCCTCGGCCACCAGGTGTCGGAACGAAACACCGGCGAGTTCGAGGTGAGTGACAGCTCGCTCGGTGGCACTCCGCTCTACTTCATGAACGTCCCAGAGCCCAAGACACTGAAGAACCGTCTGCATATCGACATCACCACCGACGCATCACTCGAGGACGAGGTGGCGCGACTGACCCCCCTGGGCGGTCATGCAAGACCCAGAAGGCATCGAGTTCTGCGTGCTTACCGCAGCCTCGGTCACCGGCATGGCGTGACGGCGGGTGCTTGCCCGGCGGCTCGTCATATCCCAC
>JANLWJ010000138.1:0-7224 GCA_031364455.1 Actinomycetes bacterium
ACCGCGAGGTGCATCTCGTCGATCAGCCCTGCGCGCAGGTACTGGCGGACGGTCGCGGCACCGCCACCCACGATGACGTCCTGATCGCCGGCAGCTTCGCGTGCTTGCTGAAGTGCGGACTCGATCCCGTCAGTGACGAAGTGGAATGTGGTTCCGCCGGCCATCTCGAGCGGTTCGCGGGGGTGGTGCGTCAGGACGAAGACGGGATGGTGGTAGGGCGGGTCATCGCCCCACCAGCCGTTCCACGGATCGTCCCCCCAGGGGCCGCGGATCGGGCCAAACATGTTTCGGCCCAGGATGTGGGCGCCGGCGCCCGTGATGCCAGCAGCGGCGAGCTCGTCGTCCGGGCCGGAGTCGCCACCGTCCATCCCAAGCACCTGCCGGAACGTTCGTGTTGCGAGGGCCCACTCGTGCATCCGCTCACCGCCGACGCCGAGCGGATGTTCCAGGCTCTGGTCGGGCCCGGCGACGTAGCCGTCCAGCGACATCGTGAACGAGTGGACGCGAACCTTGGTCACTGTGGGTCCTTTCGTGTGCGGCCGACCTGGGCCACCTGATGATCGCATCTGCAGCCGCCTGGCCGAGATAAGACTTGCGTGAGCTCCGCGCCCCGGTTGAGGGCTGTCGGCTCATGCAACTCTCATCTCGACGCCGGCGGCCCGACGATCCGTCCATGATCGTCTCGGGATGGCGGATGTGGGGGCTCCGCGGGTCAGGTGGGGTTGGCGCTCGCCCTCGTAGTTGCCCCAGAGGCGGCGCCGATAGACTGAGGCCACATCCCGCCCATCGAGCAGCCGGAGAAGCCCGTGGCTCGCGTCGTCGTCGACGTCATGCTCAAGCCGGAGATCCTCGACCCCCAAGGTCAGGCCGTTCTGGGGGCGCTCACCCGCCTCGGACACTCCGACGTCACCAGCGTCCGTCAGGGCAAACGCTTCGAGATCGTTCTCGACGCCGCACCTGACGCCGCAGCCCTGGACCAGATCGCCAGCACACTCTTGGCGAACACCGTGATTGAGGACTACACGATCCACGTCGAGGAACGCTGATGTCGGCGCGGATCGGCGTCGTCACCTTTCCGGGCTCGCTCGACGACCAGGACGCCGCCCGCGCCGTGCGGATCGCCGGGGCCCAAGCAGTCTCGCTCTGGCACGGTGACGCCGACCTGAAGGGCGTTGACGCCGTCGTGCTGCCGGGCGGGTTCTCCTACGGCGACTACCTGCGCTGCGGGGCCATCGCCCGGTTCGCTCCTGTGATGCAGAACGTCATCGACGCCGCGCGCGGTGGCATGCCGGTGCTCGGGATCTGCAACGGCTTCCAGGTGCTGTGTGAGTCGCATCTGCTTCCGGGTGCGCTCATCCGCAACGACGTCCGCAAGTTCGTCTGCCGTGATCAGTGGCTCCGCATCGAGAGCGCGAACACCGCGTGGACGTCCGACTACGACGAAGGCCAAGAGATCCTGATTCCACTCAAGAATGGCGAGGGCGGCTTCGTCGCCGACCAGCGCACGCTTGACGAGCTCGAGGGTGAGGGTCGGGTGGTCTTTCGCTATCTGCACGACAACCCCAACGGCTCCTACCGCGACATAGCCGGCATCACCAATGATCGCGGCAACGTCGTCGGACTCATGCCGCACCCCGAGCACGCTGTCGAGACGCTCACCGGTCCGTCGCTGGACGGGCTTGGGTTCTTCTCCTCCGTGATCAGCCAGCTGGTGGATGCATGACCCGGCACGTCGACACAGTCAAGGACGCCGAGGCCAATCCCCAGACCGAGCAGCCGTACGCAGACCTTGGACTCAAGTCCGACGAGTACCGGCAGATTCGCAGGCACCTCGGGCGTCGCCCCACCAGCAGCGAGCTGGCGATGTACTCGGTCATGTGGAGTGAGCACTGCTCGTACAAGTCGAGCAAGGTGCACCTGCGCCAGTTCAGTGAGAAGGTGCCAGCCGAGGCCAAGGACATCCTGCTCGTCGGCATGGGTGAGAACGCCGGCGTCGTCGACGTCGGCAACGGTCTCGCAGTGACCTTCAAGATCGAGTCACACAACCACCCGTCCTACGTCGAGCCGTATCAAGGTGCGGCCACCGGTATCGGCGGAATCGTGCGCGACATCCTGACCATGGGCGCGCGCCCAGTGGCCGTCATGGACCCACTTCGCTTCGGCCCGGCGGACGCACCTGACACGCACCGGGTCCTCCCCGGCGTCGTCGCTGGGATTGGGGGCTACGGCAACTGTCTTGGCCTGCCGAACATCGGCGGCGAGGTGGTGTTCGACTCGACGTACCTCGGCAACCCGCTCGTCAACGCGCTCTGCGTCGGGGTCGTCCCGCATGACCGCATTCAGCTCTCGGCTGCGACCGGTGCTGGAAACCACGTCATCCTCTTCGGCGCCAAGACCGGTGGCGACGGTATCGGCGGCGTCAGCGTACTGGCGTCCGAGACGTTTGACGATGGCTCAGGGCAGGGGTCGAGCAAGCGCCCCAGCGTGCAGGTTGGCGACCCGTTTGCCGAAAAGGTGCTCATCGAGGCGTGCCAAGAGCTGTTCGAGCAACATCTCGTCGTCGGCATCCAAGACCTCGGTGGCGCCGGCATCTCGTGCGCAACGTCTGAGATGGCATCCAACGGTGACAGCGGCATGCACGTCTGGCTCGACCGGGTCCCGCTGCGCGACTCCACTCTTGCCCCTGAAGAGATCCTCATGAGCGAGTCGCAGGAGCGCATGTGCGCTGTCGTTGCGCCCGACAAGCTCGACGCGTTCATGTCCGTCTGTCGCAAGTGGGACGTCGAGGCAGTCGTCATCGGCGAGGTCAACGACTCCGGGCGGCTGACGATCGAGTGGCACGGCGACCAGATCGTCGACGTTCCACCCAAGACCGTGGCGCACGACGGCCCGGTCTACGAGCGGCCGTATGCGCGCCCGACATGGCAGGACGCACTGCAGGCGGACGCCCCGACTGCGTTGCCCCGACCAGCGTCCGGTGGCGAGCTGCGCGAGACGTTGCTGCGTCTGGTGGCTAGCCCCAACCTGGCATCGAAGTCGTGGGTCACCGACCAGTACGACCGGTACGTGCTCGGCAACACTGTTCTCGCGCAGCCCGAGGACTCCGGCATCGTGCGCATCAACGACGAGGGTCTCGGTGTCGCGGTCAGCACCGATGGCAACGGTCGGTACGGAAAGCTTGACCCGTACGCCGGTGCGCAGTTGGCGTTGGCCGAGGCGTACCGCAATGTCGCAACGACCGGAGCCAAGCCTTTGGCGGTCACCAACTGCCTCAACTTCGGGTCGCCCGAGGACACCGACGTCATGTGGCAGTTCGCCGAAACGACGCGGGGCCTCGCCGATGCCTGCCTGCAGCTCGGTGTTCCGGTTACCGGCGGCAACGTGAGCTTCTACAACCAGACGGGCGAGACAGCGATCCTTCCCACCCCGGTCATCGGCGTCCTTGGCGTCATCGATGACGTCGCCCGGCGCACCCCGATGGCCTGGGACGTCGACGGCGATGCCATCTGGCTGCTGGGCGAGACAGCAGATGAGTTCGGCGGCTCGGAGTGGGCGCATTTACATGACCACCTCGGCGGCCTTCCGCCAAGAGTTGACCTCGACCGCGAGCGACAGGTCGCCGAGATTGCCGTCGCAGCGTCCCGAGACGGCTTGCTCACCGCTGCGCACGATGTGTCGGTCGGTGGACTGGGAATCACGCTCGCCGAGATGGCGCTGCGCTCGGGCAAGGGCGCCCGCATCTTCCTGCCGGACGGCCAGGATCCCTTCGTGGCCCTCTTCTCCGAGTCAGCTGGCCGCATCGTCTTCGTCGTCCCACGTAGTGAAGAGGTTCGGTTCACCGACATGTCCACCGCGCGCGGTGTTCCGGCAACGCGGATCGGTGTCGTCGACGCTGAGGTCGGTGGCCTCGAGATCCAAGGTCAGTTCACCGTTGCGCTTGACGAGTTGCGCGTCGCCAGTGAGAGCACCTTCCCCGGTCTCTTCGACTAGTGGCCGGGATCGACGGCGGCAAAGTCGCTGCTGCCTATCTCGACCAGTGGGCGCTGACCCGCGAGTGGTGTGACGGCATCGAGGACTGGTCGGCTACGAGTGTCATTGATGGTTGGACGCTACGTGACCTCGTCGCACACTTCGGTTTGGTGGCCGACTCGATCCGGGCAGCTGCTGACGTGATGAGCGAGGATCAGCCGCTCCGACTCGGCGACTACATCGCAAGGTACGCCGATGGCGCTGGTGCGATCGATGAACGAACCCGCGAAGCCGCGTCCGGTGACGGCTTCCTCTACACAGTTGACGCGACCGCGGCTGCGGCCGAACAGGCGATCGCCGGCGTGGTTGGCAACCCGGTCGTTGCCGCCCGCCGAGGACCGATCCGCTGGGTCGACTTCCTTCGGACCCGCTGCATCGAGCTGACGGTGCACAGCGACGACCTCGCTCAGTCGGTGGGCGGTGATGGCCCGCCGGTGTCTCGGCCGTGCCTGCAGGTGTCGACCCGGGCCCTGGCCGACGTGCTCGGGTGGAAGGCCCCGGGCCGCAGCGTGGAGGTGCGGGTGCCACCGTTTGCGGCCGTGCAGTGCATCGAGGGTCCGCGTCACACCAGAGGGACACCCTCGGCGGTGGTCGAGATGGACCCCCTCACGTTCTGTCGGCTGGCCGCGGGCCGGGTCTCGTGGCAGTCGGCGGTGGCCTCGGGGGGCGTGCAGGCGTCCGGTCTTCGGACTGATTTGGCGCCCTACCTGCCACTGCTCTGATCGAGAATGGGTCCTATGAGTGCGGCGATTCGTCCGAATGACGTACGCAACGTGACGTTGCACCCACCCCACGGGGGTGACGGGGCGCATCTCGATGGTCGCTGACCGTGACGGTGTGATAACAATTCGTGTCCGGCGTGGCCGCAGTTCTGTTACCGGGAACGCCGGAGACGTAGTCTGCGCCTCAGTCCACTGGGGAGATCGATATTCATGCCGGAAGCCACCCAGGTTTCCCCCGTCGCCGAAGTCGGCGTCGCGCCCGTCGCGGTGAGTCTTCGCGGCTTGAGCAAGAGTTTCGGCGACGTCGTAGCGGTCGACGGTGTCGACCTCGACATTTACGACGGCGAGTTCCTGACCCTCCTTGGACCATCAGGCTCCGGCAAGACGACCGTGCTTCGGATGATCGCTGGGTTCGAACTCCCCACCGGTGGAACCGTAGAGCTCAATGGCCGGGACGTCACCCGTCGCGCTCCCTTCGAGCGCGACGTCAACACCGTCTTTCAGGACTACGCGCTCTTTCCACACATGACGGTCGCCCAGAACGTCGAGTATGGACTGCGGGTCAAAAAGGTGCCCAAGGGTGAGCGCCGGCAGCGGGCTCTGGAGGCACTGGCCAGCGTCCAGTTGGCTGGCTTCGAGCAGCGAAAGCCATCGGAAATGTCTGGCGGGCAGCGTCAGCGGGTTGCTCTTGCGCGTGCTCTGGTCAACCGCCCCAGTGTCCTACTACTCGACGAGCCATTGGGCGCGCTCGACCTCAAGCTGCGCGAGCAGATGCAGGTAGAGCTCAAGCAGCTACAGCGGCAGGTCGGGATCACGTTCATTTTCGTCACGCACGACCAGGAAGAAGCGTTGACGATGTCTGACCGGATTGCAGTCTTCAACGCAGGGCGCATCGAGCAGGTTGGCACACCCGCGGACGTCTACGAGCGTCCCCTCACGCCGTTCGTCGCAGGCTTCGTCGGAACGTCGAACCTCCTGCAGGGCACTGCAGCTGAACAGGTCCTCGGCAATGCCGGGGTATTCAGCATCCGGCCGGAGAAGATCCGCATCGCCAACGCGCTCGAGTCTCCTGGCGATGGAGAGCACGCCGCAGCCGGCGTCGTCCGCGAGGTGGTCTACGTTGGCGCCGCCACACGGTTCGTCGTCGACCTGGAGGTCGGGGGCTACCTGGTCGCATTGCAACAGAACTTGCAGACCTCGTCGATGGACGTGTTGGGCATGCGAGGGCGTCAGGTGCAGCTGATCTGGCGCCGAGAGCACGAGACAGCGGTGGGCTAGTCGGCCGCTGACAACAGAAAACGCAAGGTTCCGTGGGCCGTCGGCTCTCGGTTTTCGAAAAGATGGATGGAGGATCCGGTGCAGAGAAAGCGTCTGCTGGCAGTAGGTGCGCTCGTCGCGTCTGCTTCGCTGGTACTGGCCGCATGCGGCAGCGACGATGACGGCGATTCGGGAAGTTCGGCGACCCCGCCAGACAACCAGGCGCTGCAAGAGCTTGGCGACAACGAGGGACAGCTACGGGTACTCGCCTGGCCCGGCTACGCCGAGGACGGTACGGCGTACAAGAACCAGGACTGGGTGACCCCGTTTGAGGAAGAGAGCGGCTGTGACGTCACCGTCACGACGTTCGGCACCTCGGACGAGTCGTTCAAACAGATGGAGTCCAAGCAGTACGACGTGGTCTCGGCATCTGGTGACGCGTCGCTGCGGCTGGTTTACGCCGGCCTGGTCGATCCGTTCAACCTCGACCTCTCGACCACCTACGACGACATCTTTGACGACCTCAAGGACAAGCCGTGGAACACCGTCGACGGCGTTTCCTACGGTGTCCCGCACGGTCGCGGTGCGAACCTTCTGATGTACAACACCGAGAAGGTCAAGCCGGCACCGACGTCGTGGGCACCAACCTGGGAAGCCGACAGCACGTATGCCGGCAAGATCACCGCCTACGACAACCCGATCTTCATCGCGGACGCTGCGCTCTACCTGAAGTCGACGCAGCCGGATCTCGGGATCGAGAACCCGTACGCGCTTGACGAGGAGCAGCTCACCGCAGCCAAGGATCTGCTCCTGCAGCAGGCGCCGAACGTTGGCGAGTACTGGAGCGACGCCTTTGCATCGATCGAGTCGTTCGTCAAGGAGCGCATCTACCTCGGCACGACCTGGCAGTACAACGCCAACTACGTCGCGGGCGAGGGCACACCGGTTGAGGCGATTCTGCCTTCGGAGGGGTCCACTGGTTGGTCGGACACCTGGATGGTGGCGCACGACTCACCGAACGTGAACTGTGCGTACGCGTGGGTGAACTACATCACCTCGCCGCAGCCGCAGGCGGACGTGGCAGAGTGGTTCGGGGAGGCACCGGCAAACGAAAAGGCCTGTGACCTCACCAAGGACCCGAACCACTGCGACATATACCACGCAAACGACCCCGCCTACTGGGAGGACGTCTACTACTGGGAGACCCCGACCGCAG
>JANLWJ010000164.1:0-1673 GCA_031364455.1 Actinomycetes bacterium
GATGACTCGATGGCCACTCAGCCGATCGTCGCATGCACGACGGCAGCGAGTCGGTCAGCAACCTCGGCGGCCCGCTCCGCAGAGTCAGCTTCAACCATGACACGTACGAGCGGCTCGGTCCCGCTGGGACGGAGCAGAACGCGTCCCTGATCGCCCAGCGCGACTTCCTCTTGGGCCACCGCGGCGGCGATCGCCGGAGCGTCGACACGAAGTCGGTCGACATCGGACACGTTCACCAAGACCTGCGGGAACCGCTGCATCACCGCGGCGAGGTCGGCGAGGGTCCGCCCGGACGCCGCAACCTGCGCCCCAAGGTGCAATGCGGTCAGCAGTCCATCACCGGTCGTCGCGAACTCGGACATGATGACGTGTCCGGACTGCTCGCCACCAAGGGTGTATCCGAACGCGCGCATTGCCTCGAGCACGTATCTGTCCCCTACGGCAGTGGCGACGACAGCGACACCCTCACGCTGCATCGCCTGACGGAACCCGAGGTTCGACATGACTGTGGAGACAACGCTGTCGTGGGCCAGCTGACCGGAGGCCCGCATGGCCAGCGTGAGGATCGCCAGGATCTGGTCGCCGTCGACAAGATGCCCCGATGCATCAACTGCGAGACAGCGATCAGCGTCGCCATCGAGTGCGACACCGAGATCGGCACCGTGTTCGACTACGGCAGCTTGCAGGGACTCAAGGTGTGTTGACCCACATGCCTCGTTGATGTTCAACCCGTCCGGGCTGTCGTGAATCGTGATCACGTCGGCGTCAGCATTGGCGAATGCAGTAGCCGCAACAAAGGACGCCGCGCCGTTCGCGCAGTCGACAACGATGCGGACGCCGTCCAGACGCTGTCCGCCCAGGGTCGACAGCAGGTGAGCGACGTAATCATCGGCGCCTTCTGCGTCATCGGTGACACGTCCGACGCCAGCCCCGGTGGGACGGTCCCAGGGCTCGCCGAGCCGCGCCTCCACGGCATCCTCGATAGCGTCGCCGAGCTTGTGCCCTCCCCTGGCGAAGAACTTGATCCCGTTGTCGGGCATCGCGTTGTGCGACGCCGACAGCATCACGCCGAGGTCTGCTCGTCGAGACGCCGTCAGGTAGGCGACGCCTGGCGTTGGCAGGACACCTACTCGCCGCACATCCACCCCGGCGCTCGCGAGTCCGGCGACGACAGCTGCCTCAAGAAACTCACCGGACGCGCGCGGGTCGCGCCCGACAACGGCCACCGGACGGTGGCCCTCGAAGGCCCCGGTCTCACCGAGCACATGGGCGGCCGCGACGCTGAGGTCGACAGCGAGCTCAGCAGTCAGGTCACGGTTGGCGAGGCCACGGACACCATCGGTTCCGAAGAGCCGGGTCACAACACCTCCTCATGCGCGCGCCCCGAAATCCGGGGGTCGACGGGGCCGACAAGGCAGAGCGAAGTAAACGGGGGCAGTGCCTGTCAGCGCTTGCTGTACTGCGGAGCCTTACGGGCCTTCTTGAGCCCGGCCTTGCGACGCTCCTTGGCGCGTGGGTCACGCGTGAGGTAACCGGCCTTTTTCAGCGTAGGGCGGTTGCCCTCGGTGTCGATCTCGTTCAGCGCCCGCGAGATGCCGAGGCGGATGGCGCCGGCCTGGCCGGAGACCCCGCCACCGTGGACCCTGGCGATGACGTCGTAGCGTCCTTCGACC
>JANLWJ010000169.1:0-2908 GCA_031364455.1 Actinomycetes bacterium
CGGCCAAATGCGCCCGGATCGCGCCTGACTCTCCGAAGAAACCTTGTCATCAGCGGATGCGAGACATGCCGATGGTGCCGAAGGTCGCGATAGTCCCTATGCAGTTTGCGCAAAGCTGCATCGGCCACGTTCGGAAATTTCGGAACACGCCCAGACCCCAAGTGTATTTTGAAACCCGGCTCATCCTTCTCGCTGTGCAGCATAGACCGATACGACTGACGACACAGCTCGGTCTCGACCGCATTAGCGAAGATGTGCCGCAAGAACTGTTTCAGCTCACATTGTCTTTCATCCGACAACGAAACTGGCAAAATCTTGACAAGGGCATCACCTATGACCGACGGCAATTGCGGCCGGTCACCGACCCATCCACCGTGCCCACGTGCGGCAGAGATCAACTGAAACTCGACATTTCCTTGAAACATGTCCCCTCCACCACGCAAATACCATGCGACCCACCATCGGTCGGCCTCACCTTAGGTTAGCGGGCTGGCACGCAATACATCGCAAACTGATCACACTTCGAGGGATTTCCGTCTGCCATTCGTCCAACCCGAGAGGTGGGCGCAAGACTAGACGATTCGCGAATTCCAGCCAAATTGCTCTCGACTGACACGCGACGTTAAGGCAAGGAAGCCAATGTCTAAAGTCAGTTTACTGACGGTATTTCAATTAGTTAAATGATGGAGTAGCTGCATGCAGAAGCTCGATGAAAGAGGCCGCTTGGAGGCCCTGGCAGCATTCGCCGAGAAACTGCGCGATAAGGATGCTAGTTTCGGTAGCATGGCCGGCGCGGAACATCCCGGCACCACGGATCACCCAGTTCAGATACCCTTTTGGAAGTCGTCGGAACTGGCCGACGCGTTCGTCAAGATGACCTATGACTCGGACTGGGTTTTAGGTGACTTCGACTGGTCTAAATGGCTCGATTCGGAGGAAGCCAACTCTCTCCTGAAAGATCAGTTGGCAATCTCGAAGGCGAACCCTGATCAATTGCGTAAGCTCATAACTGCGCTTATTCGATCTGACCGGTTCTGCGAAGGTACGGTCTTGCAGGCGTTTGAAGATGGCACGATGCTGGCTATTGCCGTGAGGGCCTCCTCGCTCTTGAAGTGATGCAGGTGGCCTGCTGCCGGTTCCGTGACCGTTTTGTTAGACCAACCCGGCCCTCTTCTCAAACTCAATAGGGCTGATGTCGCCAAGCGTCGAATGCCGGTGCCTGGAACTTAAGATGAGCTCGATGTGGTCGAACACATCGGCTTCTGCGCTGCTCGTCAATGGTAGAACTTTCGATCAACCCTTTCGGTTTTGAGCGACGAGAGGAAGCTTTCTATCGCTGCATTGTCCCAGATATTGCCGGACCTGCTCATGGAACACGTGACGCGATTGTCCGCCTGCAAAAACCGGAACTGCCCAGACGCATAACCAGCAAACCCAAATTAAATTTCTTGCCGCAGCGCTGCCCTCCCGCGCCTAGCTGTAGCCGATTTCACCCAGACGGCCGCTCGGTGGGCTCTGAACCGGTTCACCGTCGTTTTCGATCTGCCACAAGGTGCAGCGTCTCTCAACGTTCTCGCGCTCTGAGGATCCGGGACACCTTCCAGAACGCATCAGCCAGGCACGCACCAATGCCAATCATGTCAAGTTTCGAAGCACGAAACTCTTGTGAGCGAACTCGCGCGACCCCATGACCACAGAATAGTATTCTCGAGTCTCATTGGTGCGGGTTGAGACATCCAGTGGTGAGTTGTCCTCGCATGTGATTATCGAGAGTCATTTGGGAGGCAACAGAGGCGACGGGAAATCTATCCGACCGCATTGCGGGTTGCATGGAATATCTCTCCAAAAGGTTCATTAATACCGTTCAGAAAAAAGGACTCGAAATCGGCAGCTCCAGAATTCTGGATCAACATCGCGGTTATACCGGTTTTCTCGTCGCGCCCCATAAGGCTGGAGTGACCGGGAATTTGGCCGAGGTGCCCCTTGACGTCGATATCGCCATAGCGGGAGACGAGGATCCCGTGACCGTTGGCCACCACCTTGGAGCCCGGGAACTGTGCAGGCTTCAGATTATCCTTCATTTCATAAAGCTGTTTCTTGCCAAGAATATTGCCGTCAAACAGGGCATTCAGGAAGGTTACGATATCCTTCGGCGTTGATACCATGTCGCCCGCTGCGTTTGCCCCCGACATGGGAAACCATTCTGTCGAATCCCACACGCCGTCCACGGGGTCGCCGGCACCCTGGATATCCCATTGCGGTTTTCCATTCGGATCGACATGCATGTAGCCGCGGGCCTCGCGCTCGATTGGAAACGCCTCGTGAGTGGCAACCCACGTATCGTTCATGCCAAGCGGCTGGAAGATATTATTGCGAAGATGATCGGAATAAGGTCTGCCGGTCTCGCGCGCGATGATGATGCCGGAAAGGACATAGCCGGTGTTGGAGTATTCCATCCCATGCCAGGGTTCTTTCTGGACGCCGTGTTTGAAGGCGAAGTCGACGATTTCCTCAGCCGTCCATCTCTTGTCCGAAATCATCGGCATCGAGGTTTCGAAATCGGGCAGACCGCTCTGATGATTGAGGAGGATTCGGACCGGCATCCTGGCCGCATTCGGCATCTCGGGAAACCAGCGGGTGATGGGCTCGTCCAGATCGACCTTTCCGGCTTCAACGAGGAGATGAAGTCCCGTTGCGACGAATGTCTTGGTGCAGCTGGCAATGCGGAAGGTATGATCGGGCCGCATCGGAGTCTTCCTGAACTTGTCGGCCAGTCCGCTGGTGAAGAGTGCTGTCTCTTGCCCGGGCAATGAGATCGCCAGGGATACGCCAACCACGCCATGCGCAATATGCTTGTCCAGGATGTCCTGAATGCGGTCTCTTGGAATGCCCATGATTTCTTTCCCCC
>JANLWJ010000244.1:0-2509 GCA_031364455.1 Actinomycetes bacterium
TCCGCGAGCCTTCAGGACGTCGGTCATGTGGACAGCGGTACTACGAGGCAGTCACTTCGGTAGCGAGCTCGGTGTAGAGCGGTGCTGCTTCACCCAGGTCGACCAGTGTCTCTCCCTCAAAGAGCTCCTCAACCGTCATCCCGAGGTTCGGGAAGGCCTCGACCAACGATGGGTCGATCTGATCCATCGCTGCCTCGTTCGGGACCTTGTACAAGATGTTCTCTACCACCCACGAGTGGACGTCGGGCTCGAGAATGTAGTTGATCCACGCGTGGGCAGCTTCTTTGTCTTCCGACGACTTGAAGATGACCATGACGTCAGTCCATAGGTCGCTGCCTTCGTCCGGCACAACCCACTTGATGCGCTCGTCCTCGGCGATTCCGTAGTTGCACCAGCCGTCCCAGGCCTCGACGAGAGCAGCCTCGCCGGAGATCAGCCTCTCGTAGAAGGTGACGTCGTCGTACGTGAGCAGAGTCTTCTTTGCCTCTTTGAGCAGCGCTTCCACCTCGGCGAGTTCCGCTTCATCTTGGGTGTTGGCCGAATAACCGAGGGCCTTCTGCGCCGGCAAGGTGAGCCAGCGTTCGCTGGCGATCATTGTCACCTTGTTCTCAAGTTCCGGCTTCGGGTCGAGAAGGTCGTACCAACTCGTCGGGTCGTACCCGGTCAGGTCCTCTCGATAACACAGACCGGTCGTCCCCCACGCATAAGGCACGGAGTACTTGTTGCCGGGGTCGTAGGGCAGGTCCTCGGCCTCCGGGTACAGGTTCTCCATGTTGGGGATTAAGTCTCGATCGATTGGCTCTAGTAGCCCCTGCTCGGCAAGGGCTTCTGCGTACGGCCCAGCCACGAACGCAACGTCGATACCTGCGTCCTCCGTGCCAGTTACCTTTGCGATAACCTCCTCATTGGTAGCGTGGTACGTAACCTCCACCTCGGAACCCGTTTCTGCAGTGAACCGCTTGGGCAGATTTTCTGGCATGTAGCCCTCGTAGTTCGAGACCACGATCGACTGTTGGGTCAGGTCGGCATTCGGATCGAGCTCGGACGAGGCCTCTTCGGAGTCATCACCGCCGCATGCAGCCAGGAGCAGGCTGCCCGCTGCGACACAAGCCATCCCCCTCATGACGCGGCGCGGTTTCAGGTGTCGTGCCATCTCATCTCACTTCGGTTGGGCGAAAGAGGACAGCGACCTCGTGGCCGTGCCCGGCGGAACTGATCACGTAGCGTTTGCAAGCCGCTCCACCACGTCCGCTGCTCGTTCTTGGGCCGGGGCCGCCTGCAGTTGTTGCGAGATCTTCGCCATGCGTGCCTTGAGGGCTGTGTCAGATAGCAGCTCATCGACCGCTGCGACGATCTCGTCTTGCGATGCCCCGTATGTTGCGAGGCGCCGACCGAAGCCGAGCTCTTGCACCCTCTGAGCGTTGTCGTACTGATCCCAGAAGAGCGGGAGGACGATCATCGGCAAGCCGAAGTTGAAGCCCTCGGTTACCGTGTTGTTCCCGCCGTGAGTGATCAGCAGGTCGCACTGCGGCAGGATCGACGGCTGCGGGAGGAACTCATCGCCCCACATCCGTTCGCCGAGGCGCATCTGCTCCCGGAGCGGACCCATGCTCACGATCACCCGGTGCTGGGTCTGGTCAAGCGCGTCAATGAGGCGCTGCATCAACCCCAGATCATTGCAGCCGAGGCTACCCATCGACAGGTAGACCACCTTGCCCTCCCCGGGCAGCACAGCGTCGACGTCGAAAGGCTCCTCGCCGGTACGAACCGTGGTGTCGAGCCGGCTCCACGTGGAGTCGAGGGGAGCGGCGCGCGGGTAGTCCATGACCTCGGGAAAGAGGTAGAGATTGGCGTAGGGAGAGTTGTACTGGAAGTGGCCCTCAGGCAATGGGTCGGCGCCTACCGACACGTTGAAATCACTCAGCTCAGCGATCAACGGGTCGTGGAGCCGCCGGTACTCGGCCGTGAAATCGGCCCAGCGTGAACGGTCGTCGGTGGGCAGGCCCGAGAACGGCGGTGGCAGGTCAGGGTCTTCCATTTCGAGTGGGTTCGCCGAAACCATTCGGACCCACGGAACCCCCGCCAACGGTACGGCAGCGAACCCCACCACGTTGTCGGAGACGATGACGTCCGGTCGATGCTCTGACCAGATTTCCATCAACCGTTCGTTGGCGTACTTCCCGCCTCCGACGAGCTCCTCCCAGATCGGCTTGATCACAGTTGCGAGCTGTTCAATCGTTGGCTTGCGAAACTCCGGGGCGGTCGCCCGGATGAACTCCGCCCAGCCCTCCCCCACCGCCTCGGGGTTCTCAGGAGCCGGCCCGAGCCGCATCAGCGCCTCATCGAATCCCTTGCTCTCCAGCTTGCCCTCGAAGGACTCTTCAACAACGAAGACACATCGAGTGCCGCGCGAACGGAGCGTCTCAGCGATCGCCACCAGGTTGTTGGTGGGACCCCACGCCCCTGGCTCGGGGAAGAAAGCAACGGTCCTCTGCGACATCTGCGCCCC
>JANLWJ010000264.1:0-2585 GCA_031364455.1 Actinomycetes bacterium
CGCTGATCTCGACGACGTCGCCACATGTCTGACGCTGCAGGTGGCCGTGGCCGCGCTCCAGGCTGTCCGCTCCCCAGGATGAGCTCGTCCAGAGAACGCTGAAGGCGGGCCCCGACGGGACCCGCCTTCGACGGTGTGCGCGGTCGAGATCAGCTCTCGATGTTGGCCATCACGTGCTTGATCCGGGTGTAGTCGTCGAACCCGTACATCGACAGGTCCTTGCCGTATCCGGAGTGCTTGAAACCGCCGTGCGGCATCTCAGCGACCAACGGGATGTGGGTGTTGATCCAGACGCAGCCGAAGTCGAGGTTCTTGGCCATCCGCATCGCGCGGCCGAAGTCCTTGGTCCAGACGCTGGAGGCAAGGCCGTAGTCAACACCGTTGCCGTATCGCAGCGCCTCGGCCTCGTCGGAGAACTTCTGGACGGTGATGACCGGGCCGAAGATCTCGCTCTGGATGACCTCGTCGTTCTGGGTGACGTCGGCGATGACGCTGGGCTTGACGAAGTAGCCGCGGTCGCCGATCTTCTCGCCACCCGCTGTCACTCGGGCGTGGTCGGGGAGCCGGTCGAAGAAGCCGAGCACCCGGTCGAACTGGGCAACGTTGTTGACCGGCGGGACCATCGCGTCCTCGTCGCCAGGGCCGTTCTCGTAGGTCGTCGCGGTGTTCAGCGCCTGCTCGGTGAGAGCCGCGACGAAGTCGTCGTAGACACCAGGGGCGGCCAACACGCGGGTGGCCGCAGTGCAGTCCTGACCCGCATTGAAGTAACCCGCGACCGCGATCGCCTCAGCGGCCGCAGCGATGTCGGCGTCGTCGAAGATGATGACGGGGGCCTTACCGCCGAGCTCGAGGTGCAGGCGCTTCAAGTCCTTGCTTGCCGACTCGGCGATCTGCATACCGGCTCTGGTGGAGCCGGTGATCGAGATCAGCCGAGGTGTCTTGTGGTCGACGAGGGCACGGCCGGTGTCACGGTCGCCGGTGACAACGTTGAAAACACCGGGCGGCAGGAACTCAGCAGCGATCTCAGCCATCCGCACCGTCGTGGCCGGCGTGGTGTCAGAAGGCTTGAGCACCGTGGTGCAGCCGGCGGCAATTGCTGGGGCGAACTTCCACACGGCCATCATCATCGGGTAGTTCCATGGCGAGACCTGTCCGACGACGCCGATGGGCTCGCGACGGATCATCGAGGTGTGCCCTGCCATGTACTCCCCCGCTGAGCGACCCTCGAGGTTGCGGGCCGCCCCCGCGAAGAACCGCAGCTGGTCGACCATCGGAGGAATCTCTTCGCTGGCTGTCAGCGCCAGCGGCTTGCCGGTGTTCTCGCTCTCAAGGGCGATCAGCTCGTCGGCATTGGCCTCGATGGCGTCAGCGATCTTCAGCAGGGCCAACGACCGCTCGGATGGCGTGCTGTCCCGCCACGAGTCGAAGGCCGTCGACGCGGCAGAGAAGGCACGGTCGATATCCTCGGCCGAGCTCTTGGCCGCCTGGGCAAAGACCTCCCCGGTCGTCGGGTTGATGAGGTCCATCATCTGACCGTCGGCGGAGGGGGTGGACTCGCCGTTGATGAAGTTGCGAATGACGCGGTCGCTCACGTGCTCTCCTCATTCAGGGTGGGACATTCAGTGTGGGATAACGGGTCGCCTGGGTGCCATCTGGGCGAGATCTGGGTGCGATCCGCCCGGTCTCCCCACCCTAGCCCTCGACCACGGGAAACGACAGAGTTGGCCAAGATCGGATACTGATTTCGTCGCCACGGCACCATTTCTCGACGGAATCACTTGCCTTGAGCGGCAATTGGCGACAGGATGCCCCAATGGTCAGCCGCGACCGCGTCTCCGAACGCAGCAATGGTGCCGTCCTCGACGATGTGTCGAAGGCGATCATCGAGCAGCTGCAGCAGGACGGGCGCCGACCCTACTCGGCGATCGGTAAGGCGGTCGGGCTCTCTGAGGCAGCGGTACGCCAGCGCGTACAGCGACTTCAGGAGACCGGCGTCATGCAGATCGTGGCTGTCACCGATCCACTCTCCGTGGGATTTCCGCGGGCAGCCATGATCGGAGTCCGGGTGGAGGGCGACATGGAAGAAGTCGCCGATGCGCTCGCGGCCATGTCAGAAGTCGACTACGTCGTCATCACGGCAGGCTCCTACGACATTCTCGTCGAGGTAGTTTGCGAGGACGATGACCACTTGCTCGACGTGATCAACCGTCAGATCCGGGCGATCCCCGGCGTCAGGCACACCGAGAGCTTCGTCTACCTCAAGCTCCGTAAACAGATCTACTCCTGGGGAACCCGATGAGCACATCACCGCAATACATCAACGAGCCAGGCGACGACCGCCTCGCCGAGAACGCCCGCGATCACCTGTGGATGCACTTCACGCGCCACTCCACCTTCAATGACGGCGGCCACGTGCCCGTCATCACCAGAGGCGATGGCGCCTACATCTGGGATGACCAGGGCAACAAGTATCTCGACGGCCTCGCCGGCCTCTTCGTCGTCCAGGTCGGCCACGGTCGAACCGAGCTGGCCGAGGTCATGGCCAAGCAGGCGTCCGAGCTTGCCTTCTTCCCACTGTGGTCCTA
>JANLWJ010000287.1:0-5983 GCA_031364455.1 Actinomycetes bacterium
AAGGACATCTTCGGTCAGGTCAAGCCGGAGGACCTCGGTAAGTTCGGCATGATCCCCGAGTTCGTTGGCCGGCTTCCGGTGCTCACCGCGGTCCAGCGGCTGCAGCCTGAAGACATCCAGCAGATCCTCACCGAACCGAAGAACGCGCTCGTGAAGCAGTACGTGAAGCTATTCGAGCTCGACGACGTCGAGCTGGAGTTCACCGAGGACGCCCTCGAGGCGATCGCGGAACAGGCGATCATGCGGGGAACCGGCGCACGTGGACTGCGCGCCATCCTCGAAGAAGTGCTCCTCGCGGTCATGTACGAGGTGCCAAGCCGGGAAGATGTCGCGCGCGTCGTCATCACCCGCGACGTCGTCCTCGAGCATGTCTACCCGACGCTCGTGCAGCGTGAGAAAGAATCCAAGCGCGAACGCCGCGAGAAGTCGGCCTAGACCGACTACTGCTCGATCGCCTCGCGCACTGTGCGCGTGGCCTCGGCGATGTCAGCTTCAGGTGCTGTCAGGACCACGATGCCAAAGGTGTCGCTGGCGATCCATGTGCAGGCGCCAGTCGTGCTTCCGGAGACAGCAATGTTGACGCACTGCATGCGACTGCCCTGTGATCCTGAGTCCACCTCGGTGAAATCAGCTCGCGGAACGGCTTCGGTGAAGCCGCCGGAGAAGCCGCCAGAGAACCCGGCGAAGTAGTCGTCCTGCTCCGCGGTGTCGCTCGCCCCGGCCTCGCCCGCGGCGACAACCAGCAACTGGGTTCCACTGCGGTACGTGCCGACGTGCAGCTCGACGTCCTTGCCGACGTAGGTCTCCAGCTCGGCCCAGCTGTTTTCGATGTCCTTGGCCATCTGGGAATCGGGATCGAGGCGCTCCATGCCGAGGAGCTCGTCAGGCAGCTCGATCTGGGTGCCACCCATGACAACGCGGTACCCGGCGAACATTGCCACCGCCGCCAGGATCCCAACAAGGACCAGGATGATGGCGAGCATCGGGCTGGTCGTCGACTGAACCGGGGGTCGAAGACCCGTGGGTGAGTAGTTGGCGTACTCGCGAGTGTTCGTCACCGCGGGGTTCGGCTGCGGATTGGCCGAGCCACCGAAGAAGTCGTCGTTGCCATTCATGGCGTTCCCGATCTGGCGCAGGGCTGCGCCTTACCGATCAAGATCGACAGGCTCCTGTGGACCCTTGAGGGCGCACAGTCGGTGAAACGGTCTAGGCCGGCGCGAGTTCCACGGTGACCGTCAGCTCGTCCGCGCCGTCCACGAGGTCCAACGTGGCGATTCGGCCAACTGCACGGAGGTCGCCACGAGCCCCCTCGAGGAGAGCGACCTGCTCGGTCGACGTGCGGACCTCGGCCCGGGATACCTCGGTACGCTTCGAAGCCTTGGCCTCCGACTTGGCCTTGCGGATGTCGCCGAGCACGGAAGAGACGCTGTCCAGGAGCGCGGCGTTCCCATCGCCTGCAAAGGTGCGCACGTCGTCGGCGCTCGGCCACGGAGACCGGTGCACCGATCCTTCTTGCCACCACGACCACACCTCTTCGGTGATGAACGGCAGGATGGGGGCGAAGAGCCGGTGCAGCACCGAAAGCGCTGTGGCAAGAGTGGCCTGCGCCGAGCGGGCACCGGTATCTGACGCGTCGCGGTACGCCCGCTCCTTCACCAGCTCGACGTAGTCGTCGGTAAATGACCAGAAGAACGACTCGGCCGACTCGAGGGCGCGGGTGTAGTTGTAGTCGTCGAAGGCGCGCGTGGCGTCGTCAACGACGTCGGCGAGCCGCGCCAACAGCGCCCGGTCGAGCGGTTCGGTGATGGCCGATGCATCGAATGCCAACGAGGCGTCGGCTCCGACACCGAGCACGAACTTGCTCGCGTTGAGCACCTTGATCGCCAGGCGTCGGCCGACCTTCATCTGACCGATGTCGAAGGCCGTGTCGGTGCCTGGTCGGCCACTTGCCGCCCAGTAGCGCACGCCGTCCGACCCGTACTCCTCGAGCAGGTCCATTGGCGTGACGACATTGCCCTTGGACTTGCTCATCTTCTTGCGGTCGGGGTCGAGGATCCAGCCCGAGATCGCGATGTCGCTCCACGGAACGACATCGTGCTCGGCGTTGGCGCGAACGACAGAAGAGAAGAGCCAGGTGCGAATGATCTCGTGCGCCTGCGGTCGAAGATCCATCGGAAACACGCGTGCAAACAGGTCGTCGTCGAACGACCAGCCGCCCGCGATCTGCGGAGTGAGGGATGAGGTGGCCCAGGTGTCCATGACGTCGGGGTCGCCGATGAAGCCGCCGGCAGCGCCGCGCTGGTCCTCGGTGAAGCCCGGCGGAACCTCAGACTGCGGGTCGATCGGTAGGGCGTCGTCGCCAGGGACGATCGGCTCGCCGTAGACGGGTTCGCTGTTCGTGTCGAGTCGGTACCAGAGCGGCAGCGGGACGCCGAAGAAGCGCTGGCGCGAGATGAGCCAGTCGCCGTTCAGGCCGGAGACCCAGTTGTCGTAGCGCACCTTCATGTGGGCCGGGTGCCAGTGCAGCTCGGCGCCGCGCGCCAGCAGACGCTCGCGCAGCAGCTCATCACGGCCACCGTTTCGGATGTACCACTGCCGGGTGCTGACGATCTCGAGCGGCTTGTCGCCCTTCTCGAAGAACTTCACCGGGTGCTTGATGGGGCGTGGGTCACCGATGAGGTCGCCGCTCTCGCGCAGCATCTCGACGATCGTCTGCTTGGCGGTGAACACCGTAGAGCCGGCGAGTCGGGCGTAAGCTGAGCGGCCGTCAGGAGCCGTGATCGCGTCCGGCACATCGGCGATCACGCGTCCGTCGCGCCCGATGATCGCCCTGGTCGGCAGGTTCAGCTCGCGCCACCACGTGACGTCGGTGGTGTCACCGAAGGTACAGATCATCGCGATGCCGGTGCCCTTCTCGGGGTCGGCGAGATGGTGGGCGAGGATCGGCACCTCGACATCGAAGAGCGGCGTGCGGACATGGCTGCCGAAGAGTGGTTGGTACCGCTCGTCGTCGGGGTGTGCGACAAGCGCCACGCAGGCGGGGATCAGCTCGGGGCGGGTCGTGTCGATCGTGATGACGTCGCCATCGGGCCGATGGAAGGTAATCGCGTGGTAGGCGCTGTCGCGCTCGCGGTCCTCGAGCTCGGCCTGCGCGACGGCGGTGCGGAACGAGACGTCCCACAGTGTCGGGGCCTCGGCCTGGTACGCCTCGCCGCGCGCAAGGTTGTGCAGGAAGGCGCGCTGCGACACCGCGCGCGCCCGCTCGTCGATGGTCTGGTAGGTCATCGACCAGTCAACACTCAGTCCGAGCTGGCGCCAGAGCGCCTCGAAGACCTTCTCGTCCTCCTCGGTGAGCCGCTCACAGAGCTCGACGAAGTTGCGTCGCGAGATCGGGATCTGCTGCTTGCCGGGCTCGGCGGGGGGTTCGAAGTCGGCGTCGTACGGGAGCGTTGGCTCGCACCGGACGCCGTAGTAGTTCTGCACGCGGCGCTCGGTGGGCAGGCCGTTGTCGTCCCACCCCATCGGGTAGAAGACCTCGCGTCCGCGCATGCGCTGGTAGCGGGCGATCGTGTCGGTGTGGGTGTAGCTGAAGACGTGGCCGACGTGCAGTGAGCCGCTGACCGTTGGCGGGGGAGTGTCGATCGAGTAGATCTCGTCGCGGGTCTTGGTGCGGTCGAAGCGGTAGGTGCCCTGTTCCTCCCACACCTGCTGCCATGCCGCCTCGATGCCGTCGATGGACGGCTTGTCGGGAAGGCGGGCGCTGGTGGGGTTCGACGGCTCCATGGGAGGCAATCGTAGAGAGGGGCCTCTCCCTAGACTCACCCCCGTGACCCCAGACCCGCAGACACCCGATCCGCGAGCTACCGAAGAGGCCGATGGGCTTCTCGCCCTCGAGGTGGAACTGATCCGTCGAGCGCCGGAGTCGCAGATCGAACCGAGCCTGGATCGCGTCCGAGCCGTCCTCGACCTGATGGGTAGTCCCGAGCGCAGCTTCCCGGCGATTCATGTTGCCGGTACCAACGGCAAGTCGTCGACGACGGCGATGATCGACTCGTTGCTGACCGCCTATGGCCTGCGTACCGGTCGGTTCACCAGCCCGCACCTGGAGACGGTGCGCGAGCGGATCCGGCTCGACGGGGAGTTGATCGACTCCGGGCGTCTGCTGGCCGCATGGGAAGACCTTGCCCCCTTCATCGCGATGGTGGAAGCTGACGGGGGGCGTGCCCTGACCTTCTTCGAAGTGCTCACGCTGTTGGCGTTCGCTGCCTTCGCAGATGCGCCGGTCTCTGTTGCGGTCGTCGAGGTAGGTCTCGGCGGCGCGTGGGACTCCACCAACGTGCTCGAGCCCTCGGTTGGTGTCGTGATGCCTGTGGGGATGGACCACATGGACTGGCTCGGCGATGACCTGGCCACGATCGCCGGGCAGAAGGCCGGGATCATCAAGCCCGGCATGGTCGTGGTGCTTGCCGAGCAGGACCCGATCGCGTCCGACGTACTCCTCGAACGAGCAGCAGAGGTCGGGGCAACGGTTTTGCGCGATGGCGTGGACTTCGGGCTCGTCGATCGCCAGGTCGCACTGGGCGGGCAGATGCTCACGCTCAAAGGCGTCGGCGGCACCTACGAGGATGTGTTCCTTCCGCTCCACGGTGAGCACCAGGCGCGCAATGCCGCGTGCGCCTTGGTCGCCGTTGAGGCGTTCCTGGGCGGGGGTACCGGTGCGTTGGAGGGCGACGCGGTCGGCGAGGGGTTCGCTTCGGTAAGCGTGCCCGGCCGGCTCGAGGTGATCCGGCGCAGCCCCACTGTGCTGCTCGACGTCGCCCACAACCCGCACGGGATGGAGGCGTTGGCGGAGGCCGTCTCCGACGCCTTCGCGTTCAACCGTCTGGTGGGAGTCGTCGGCGTACTCGGTGACAAGGACGCCGAGGGGATCTTGTCGGTGCTCGAGCCGCTGCTGGCCGAGGTGGTCATCACCCGCTCGTTCTCGCCTCGCGCGGTCGACCCGGACGTCCTCGGAGCGCTGGCGTTCGTCGTCTTTGGTGAGGTCCGGGTGATCATCGTGCACTGGCTCCCGTATGCCTTGGAGCGGGCTGTGACCGCTGCGGAGGACTCCGGTGACCTCGGCGGCGTCGGCGTGCTGGTGACGGGCTCGGTCACCGTTGTCGGAGAAGCTCGCTCCCTGCTGCGCTCGCACCGCTGAGCGGGGAGACTGTTCGCATGCGTGTCATTGCTGCCAGCGTCTTGACCTTTGAGGGCCTGATCGTTCTGCTCGCCATCCCCGTTGCGATCACCCTCGGCGGGGTCGAGCCGACGGTGGCCATTGCCGGGGGAGTTGCGCTCGCCGTCGTGTGTCTCGTGGTGGCCGGTTCACTCTCGCGTCCGTGGGGCTACCGGGCCGGCTGGGTGGTCCAGGGATTGGTGCTGGCCAGCGGGTTCGTCGTGCATGCGATGTTCTTGGTCGGCGGATTGTTCGTCGTGCTCTGGGTCGTCGGCCTAAAGGTCGGCCGTCGCGGCGAGGAGCTACACGCCGAACGATGGGCCGACCTCGAGCCGGGGGGCGAAGACCCGGAGGCACGGCCACCAGAGGCCGCTGGCTAGAGTTTCGCCCGTCCTGGTCGGCGTCGCCGGCCTTTCTGTAGCCGGCTTCTGAGGAGTTCTTCGTGTCCGAGCGCACCCTTGTCCTCGTCAAGCCCGACGGCGTCAGCCGTGGCCTCGTGGGAGAGGTGCTCTCCCGGATCGAGCGCAGGGGGTACTCGCTGGTCGCCGTCGAGCTGCGCACCCTGGACCGGGCCACCGCTGAGGCCCACTACGGCGAGCACGCCGACAAGCCCTTCTTTGGCGACCTCGTCGCCTTCATCACCGGTGGACCGTTGCTGGCCGCGGTGATCGAGGGCCCGGACGCCATCGAGGCCTGGCGCACGATGATGGGCGTCACCAACCCCATCAAGTCCGCCCCCGGCACTATCCGCGGCGACCTCGCGAACGT
>JANLWJ010000291.1:0-6426 GCA_031364455.1 Actinomycetes bacterium
GCTGCGCGCGACCGATCGAGCCACATCCACTGCGTCGGTCTCGGATGCGGCGCCGGTGACGGTGATCTCGATCTGCTTACTGGCTCCCTCAGCGTCTACGAGCAGCTGGAGGGCGAGGTCTCGGCAGACATCGGTCAGCAGCTCGACGAACGCCTCCTCGTCGAGGTCACGCCCGACCATGACGCCCGACGCGCCGCTGGCCATCGCGATCACGGTGTCGTTCGTCGACATGCAGCCGTCGGAGTCGAGCCGGTCGAAGGTGAGCGACGTTGCTGTGCGCAGTGCAGCATCCAGAGTGGCCGGCGCTACCGCAGCATCGGTGGTGATGACCGACAGCATGGTTGCCAGACCTGGTGCCAGCATGCCGGCACCTTTGGCCATGCCGGCCACCGTGACTCCTGACCGCGTCACCGATGCAGTCTTCGAACAGGTGTC
Source organism: Actinomycetes bacterium (assembly GCA_031364455.1). GTDB lineage: Bacteria > Actinomycetota > Actinomycetes > JAHEKZ01 > JAHEKZ01 > JAHEKZ01. The sequence continues at coordinate 436 of JANLWJ010000291.1, forward strand.
GGTCGTCATGATCGCCGATGCGGCGTCGGCGCCACCAGCTGCGCCAAGATGCTCAACAGCGGCTCGCACACCACTGGTGAGTCGATCCATCCGAAGCCGCACACCGATCAACCCGGTGGAGCAGACTGCGACCTCTTCGACATCACAACCGAGGCCCTTCGCCACCAGTGCAGCCGTGGTGGCGGTGTCTTCGGCCCCCGCCTGCCCGGTGCAGGCGTTCGCGCCACCGGAGTTGAGCACAACGGCTCGGAGGGAGCCGTTGGCCACCACCTGCTCGGTCCACCTGACCGGAGCAGCCCGGACGCGGTTCCTCGTGAGCACAGCTGCGGCACTCAACTCAGGGCCGTCGTTGACGACAAGTGCAACGTCCAGGGCGCCGCTGGTCTTCAGACCAGCCGCGACCCCGGACGCGCGAAACCCGCGCGAGGTGGTGACTCCCCCGACCGTGGCGTCCCCCGTCACGGTGCCACCCCCTCGGCGGCGAGCCCGGCCCCTTCATCGAGGCCGAGCACGATGTTGGCGTTCTGGATGGCCTGACCGGCGGCCCCCTTGACGAGGTTGTCGATAGCGCTGACCACCACAACCCGCGCGGCAGCCGCGTCAACGGCAACCTGCAGGTGCACGGAGTTGCTGCCGAGCACGTCGGCGGTGCGCGGCCATTGGTCCTCTTCCAGAACGCGGACGAAGCGCTCATGCCGGTAGGTGTCCAGCAAGCACTGGCGGACATCATCGGTCGTGACCCCGGACGTGCACGGAGCTGACGTCGTAGCCAGAATCCCCCGCGGCATCGGGGCGAGAATGGGAGTGAACGAGACCGGCAGCGACTTGCCAGCGGCGCGGCTCAGCGTCTGGGCCATCTCCGGTGTGTGCTGGTGGGCTCCGCCTGCTTTGTACGCCGACAGCGATCCCATCACCTCTGAACCCAGCAGAGCCGCCGACGAGCTGCGCCCTGCACCAGTAGTCCCCGATGCAGCGACGACCACGACATCGCGGGGCGCGGCGAGGCCGTCAACGAGTAGCGGAGCCATGCCCAGCCCCACCCCGGTCGGGTAGCAACCGGGATTGGCGATGCGACGCGACTTGGCGATCAGGTCCCGCGCGCCTGGCAGTTCGGGCAGACCGTACGTCCACTCCCCGGCGTACGGCGCATCCGACCCGTAGTAGGTCGTCCATGCATCAGCGTCGGCGAGCCGATGATCGGCCCCGAGATCGATGACGACCGGCCCCCGCTCTTCGGAGATCTGGGCTGCGACGGCGCCGGAGTGCCCATGGGGCAGGGCAAGGAAGACCACGTCGACCGCAGCGAGCGCCCCGGACCAGACGCCTGACTCGATCGGCTCGATCATCTGGTCGGCCAGCGTTGGAAGGTGGCGGTGGATCTCGCCAACCCGGCGACCGGCCGATGACGCCCCGAACAGGGCACCGACGCTCAAGGTGAGGTGACCGCTCAGGAGGCGCAACAGCTCTCCCCCGGCATATCCGGAGGCGCCGACCACAGCAGCGACCTGAACCATACTGCAGAACTATACAGAAGACTGAATACAACTTCAGACTGGGGTTCACCAGCGCTAGCGGTCAGCCGCGGAGGATTGCCCCTGTGGCCCGTCCGGCCTCGGCAACGGCGCCGTCGCGGGCTACGGCAACCTCTTCTGGCGTAAGCGTGTGGTCGGTGGCCCGCAATCGGAGTGCGAAGGCGAGCGAGCGCTTTCCGGCATCGACCTGTTCGCCTGTGTACACATCAAAGAGGCGCACCGACTCGACCAGATCGCCGCCGCCACGGAGCAGCGCCGCAGCGACATCAGCAGAGGGCACGGCCCCGTCGACAACGAGGGCGAGGTCTTCCTTGGCCACCGGGTACGTGGAGAAGCGAGGTGCCGCTGTCCGTACCTCGACGTGCGGTGCCAGTAGGTCGAGGTCGAGCTCCATGGCCGCTGTTCGCTCGGGCAGCCCGAACCCTGCGACGACCTCCGGGTGCAACTCACCGGCGTGGCCGACGAGGGTGCCGGCAACCATCAATGCGGCGCAGCGGCCCGGATGCCAGGGGGCGTGCTCGTCCGCGACGACCGTCAGAGCAACTCCACAGACATCGGCGACAGCGCGAGCCGCCTCGATGGCGTCACCCCACGTGGCGGCACGCCCCGGTCCCCACCAGCCGGAACGCTCACGCTCTCCGGACAGCACAACGGCAACCCGCTGTGGCTGGCGCGGCAGAAGTGCGGCAATGGCGGCCAGCTCGTCCTCGGTCGGGCGACGGTCAACGACCGGGCGCGGCGGATGCGGATGCCGATCCCCAGGTTCGGGTCGATACACAAGACCCATCTCAAAGAGCGCGAGGTGATCCGCACCTCGACCCACGTTGCGCCGCATCGTGGCGAACAGACCCGGCAGCAACGTCGTGCGAAGCTCCGGCTCTTCGTCTGAGAGTGGGTTGGCCAGCAGCAGCGCATTGCGGCGCTGGTCATCGGCGGCCAGTCCCATTGCGTCGTGCACCTGAGGTGACAGGAACGGATAGCTCTGCACCTCGACGTAGCCCGAACCGGCCAGCACGATGCCAACCCGGCGTCGAAGTCGTTGACCGAGCGTGAGCCCTGAACTGACCGGGGCTGGTGGCAGCTCGGAAGGAATGTGCTGGTACCCGTGGAGCCTGGCAACCTCTTCGACCAGGTCAGCCGGAACAGCGAGATCGGGCCGCCAGGACGGCACGCTCACCTTCACATGCGCAGTCTCACCGGAGGTGACGATGCAGCCGATCTGCTCGAGATAGCCGACCACCTCGGCGTCCGTGAAGTCGATACCGACCAGCCGCGAGGCCGTCTGCGGGTCGAAGTCGATCAGCATCGGAGTCAACGGCTGTGTGACGACCGTGCGACCGTCCTCGAGCGCCGCTCCACCGAGCTCAACGAGCAACGACACGGCACGTTCGGCCGCCGCCTCCTGCAGCGCGTCATCGACGCCCCGGGCGAACCGGCGGGAGGCCTCGCTCGGGAGCTTGTGTCGACGGGCGCTCCGGGCGATCGTCGGGGGGTCGAAGTGCGCGGCTTCGATCACGATCTCGGTGCTGCCCTCGTCGATCTCGGTGGAAGCGCCACCCATGACACCCGCGATACCGATCGGCCCTGAGTCGTCGGTGATCAGCAGGTCATCGACATCGACGTCGCGAACTGAGTCGTCCAGTGTCCGCAGCTTCTCGCCTGCTCTGGCGCGACGCACCACGATGGGGCCCGTCAACCTCGTGCGGTCATATGCGTGCAAGGGCTGTCCGGTCTCGAGCATCACGTAGTTGGTGATGTCGACGGCCAGCGAAATGGGGCGCATGCCAGCCAACCGCAACCGCTGCTGCATCCAGTGCGGTGAGACGGCCGCGGTGTCCAGGCCGGATACCGAACGCATGACGAATCGATCGCATCCGAGCCCGTCCTGAACCTCGACCGGCCAGGAGTCGGACACCTCCTCGTCCGGCGCCTGCACGGGGTCGACAAACGGAATCTCGAAGGCAGCAGCACACTCGCGAGCAACACCGCGCATCGATAGTGCGTAGCCACGGTCGGGTGTGACGGCGATGTCGAGCACGTCATCACGCAGCCCGAGCGCGCTAACTGCGTCCGCACCGGCTGCCCCGATATCCCCGGGCAGAATCCAGATGCCATCGTGGTCGTCGCCGACGCCGAGCTCGCTTGGCGAGCAGATCATCCCGTCCGAGACGTGCCCGTAGGTCTTGCGCGCGGCAATCGCAAAGCCGCCTGGAAGAACGGCCCCAGGTAATGCCACAACAACGAGATCACCTTCGGCGAAGTTCCGCGCCCCGCAGACGATTCCACGTCCATCGGGTTCGCCATCCATGCCTGCCTCGTTGTGCCCGCCGACGTCGACCCGACACCAGCGAACGGTCTTGCCGTTGGAGTGCTCTTCCTCGACGAAGGTCAGGACCCGGCCGAGGACGAGCGGCCCAACGAGGTCGGCACCGACGTGGTCGACGGTCTCAACCTCCAGCCCGACAGAAATGAGTCGCTCGGCAACCTCACGTGCAGTCACGTCGTGAGGAAGGTCGACGATGTCGCGCAGCCACGACATGGGGACGCGCATCAGACCTCCAGACCGAACGGAACGGTGAAGCGAACGTCACCTTCGACCATGTCACGCATGTCTTCGACCCCGTGTCGGAACATCAGGGTGCGCTCGATGCCCATACCGAAGGCGAACCCGGAGTACTCCTCAGGGTCGATCCCACAGGCGATGAGCACCTTCGGGTTGACAATGCCGCAGCCACCCCACTCGATCCATCCCTCGGAGGAGCAGGTGCGACACGGCCGGTCCGGGTTACCGACGGATTCGCCGCGACAGACGAAGCAACGAAGGTCGAGCTCGGCGCTCGGTTCAGTGAAGGGGAAGTAGGACGGACGCAGGCGTGTTCCGATCCCATCGCCGAACATCGCCGACGCAAAGTGGTCGAGCGTTCCCTTGAGGTGCGCCATCGTGATACCTCGGTCGATGACAAGACCCTCGACCTGACTGAAGACCGGCGTGTGCGTGGCGTCGAGCTCGTCGGTGCGGAACGTGCGTCCCGGACAGATCACATAGATCGGTGGCGACCCGGTGAGCATCTTGCGCACCTGCACTGGCGACGTGTGGGTGCGCATCACCACGCCGGAGTCGGGCGAGTCGATGAAGAAGGTGTCGGTCATCTCGCGCGCGGGGTGCGCCGGTGGCATGTTGAGTGCATCGAAGTTGAACCACTCGGCCTCGACCTCTGGGCCCTCGGCAACCTCGTAGCCCATGCCGATGAAGAGGTCTGCGATCCGCTCCTGGAGCGTGGTCAGCGGATGACGTGCTCCCCGCGGCCGGATATCCCAGGGGGCAGTGACGTCGACCCGCTCCTCGACGAGGACCCGGGCGTCGCGCTCGTGGTGCAGCGTCTCCTGGCGGGCCTCGAGCGCATCCCCAACCAGGCCACGGGCGGCCCCGATTCGCTGCCCTGCCTCCGCTCGTGCTTGGGGTGGCAATGCTCCGATCTCGCGGTTGGCCAGCGCGAGGGGTGAACGATCCCCCGCGTGCGCCAGTCGCACCTGCTTGAGCGTCTCCAGGTCGTCGGCAGCAGCGATGGCTGCGAGTGCCTCGTCGACGGCGATCTGCACCTGCTCAGGATGGAGCGGCGTCACCTCGACCGGGTCGAACGACGAGTTGGGGGCGGACATACGCGCGTCAGACTCCTCCTGCTGGGGGTGGCGGCGAGTCTAGTCGTGGGGCTAGTCGACGCTCACGGAGATATCCGCAGTCGGATCGCCGATCGGAAGAACGACGACGAATCGGGCTCCGCCCTCGGGGGGTGGCACCAACGCGATCCGTCCGCCGTGGCCCTCGACGATGCCATTCACGACGTAGAGACCGAGGCCGGTTCCACCCCGGTCCGACCCTTTCCAGAACCGACCGAAGATACGGTGCGCCTTGCCAGGGGGGATGCCAGGCCCTTGGTCGGCGACGGCCATCACCAGGCCGTCAGGGTCTTGCCGGACGGTCACCGAGATGGTGCCTTCGCCGTGACGCAACGCGTTCTCGATCAAGTTGTCGAGCACCTGGCCCATCTTGTCCGGGTCGACCCACACCTCGGGTAGATCGTCGGCGGCGTCAACGACGAACCTTTCCTGCTCAACACCGGCGACCACCCTGGCCTCCACCCGCTTACGCACCAAGCCGGCGAGGTCGGTGGGCACCCGCCTTAGCTCAAGGCGCCCGGCATCGATGCGAGCGACGTCGAGCAGCTCGGCGATCAGCCTGGTGAGCCGGTCGGCGTCACTGTCAACCGCCTCGAGCATCAACCTCCGCTGGTCCTCGGTGAAGCGGTCCCACTTCGACAGCAGGGTCGCCGTGAACCCCTTGATCCCGGTCAGCGGTGAGCGCAGCTCGTGGGCAACGGTCGCGATGAGGTCGGCGTGCTCGCGCTCTGCGCGGTCGCGGGCCTCGGTACCGCGCAGACAGACCACCAGGCGTTCGACC
>JANLWJ010000292.1:0-1793 GCA_031364455.1 Actinomycetes bacterium
GGTCGGCGACGCCGGCCAGCCGGGTTCGCGCACGAACCATCGGAGCAGCCTCGCGCATCTGCCGACGCAACTTCCCCTCGGTGCGACGCCGGTCGTCGCGCATCCGCCCCATCCGGACCAGAAGGGCAGCGATCGCGTCGACACTGGCGTCGAGCACCTCACCGTCACTGGGCACCGGCTCTCCGGATGCCAGGTCTTCGGTGATGGTGACCTCGGCGAGGTCACCGACCAGGTCCACGCCGGAGACCCGCATCCCCTCGATCGCCTGCTCCGAGCGCTTCTGCACCAGCGGGCGCACCGCTTCGGGTAGCTGCGGCTTGCCGCCCTTCGACCGCGGGCTGAGGATCTTGGTCGCCAGTACGTCGCGACCCAGGAAGCGGTGGTGCCACACGGGAAAGGTGCCAGGAAGAGCGGCGTTGACGCGGCGGAGCAGTTCGGCCTCAGCGACACCGAGTGAGTCGTTTCCGGCCACCTCGAACTCGGTGGCAACGTCGGGGTCGACGTCGACAACACCACAGAAGCGCCGCCAGAGCTCATTCTTGTCGGCGCCGGGCAGCGGCAACGTGATGACATGGATCCGCTCGGCCGGTATGTGGCTGGACCAGCGGTCGATCACATCAACGGGATCGTGCACGCTCCAGAACCACTTGCCTGGACCCTTCTCCCGACTGTTGAAGATCTTCTCGGTCCACTCGCCGAAGGTGAGCTTGGACCCGTGCTTGACGAACTCCTGCAACTCCGACGGCAACAGCCGCGCAAGGTTGCGCGTGGCGTAGACAACATGGACTTCACGGCCTCGCAGCGCCGTAACGGCACGCTCGACCTGGTCAGGCGTCAGCGCAGCTAGGTGCTCGTCGGAGATGACAACGTTCGCAGCATCGCTCTCACCGGCGAGCCCAGCCAGGACGTCCCAGGCCCCGGTCCAGTCCGGCCTGGGGTCCTTCGGGTCGTACGGGACGTCACGCAGGTCATGGCCGCCGCGGTAGTGGTCACCGCGACTGGCTCCAATGACATGCAGCCCGGCCGACTTCAGCGCCGAACGGTTTGACCACAGGACGCCCTGTATGTAAGTAGTGCCCGTCTTGGGTGCCCCGACGTGCAGGAAGACTCGACGCTGCTTCCGGCCACCTTTGTCCGGGACAGTAGCCGAGGTCTCAGCTGTCGTCACTGGAGCTCCAGGTCTGCTGCCAAGCCTTCGGGTCGGTGAAGTCGGGGCTGGCAGTTCGGTACTCCTTCGCAAGCTCGGACCACCGCTGCGCAAGCTGCTCGTGCATCGTCGCGCTGCGGCGCATGATGTCGTTGAAGCGCTTGCGATCACGCTTGTACCAAGCAGCCGCTGAACCATCCGCCGTCGAGACGACCGCCGAGTCGAACTGGCTCAGCATTCGCCACTTGGCGTCCATCGCAGGAATTCTGGCTTCAGGGTTGACCCGGCTCGTGTCACGCACCGGCTGAAGCTGTCGGACCATCCCAGCGAGCGCACCGGCGTACCGTCCGATCAGGCCCTTCGGCTCGGTCGGGTCCTGGCCTCGCTTGGGTGGCTTCACCCGCTTGGTGTTCGGGAACGCCTGTGGGTCCTTCTTCATCTGGGCGTCGTCCTGCGTCGCCCGGTAGGCACGAATTTCCGGCAGCTTGGTCTTGATCGTGCGGTGCAGGTGGTCAGGGCCGTCGAGGATGTCCTGCAACGCCCAAAGACGCAACTCGGCGGTGCTGTACTGCATCGCCAGCGAGTGCTTGAGCTGAGTCTGCATCGACTCCCAGATCACCTTGCCGCCGCGGGGGTACGGAGAGTG
>JANLWJ010000310.1:0-1796 GCA_031364455.1 Actinomycetes bacterium
CCGGGGATCAGGATGTTGCCAACCAATTGGTTGATGAATCCTTACTGGGAGGTGGCGGGCCTGGAGACCGACCCGGCCATGAAAGCGCCGCCGAACATCACCTGCCACAAGACAATCGGATAGGCGATCCAGCGCTCGGCACCGCCGATGCCGAGACCCGTGAGCGCCCCGCCGTCGAGCCCACCGAAGAGGGCGAGGACGAGGACCGAGAGGGTGATAGCCCCCAAGAGGTACGAGAACCAGCTGGTCGGTCCGGTGCGTGCCAACCCACCCGCGATGCCGCAGAGCCCGCCGGCGACGAACGAGACGACGGCGAGCGACGGGTGAATCGGCCCGCTGCCACTCGGGAAGAGCCCGACCCCCAGGGTGCCGACCCCGTTGAAGAGCACTGCCAATCCCAGGAAGCGGCCGGTGCCGGAGCGCAGCAGGATCGTGGCGGCCTCGATCGTCGCAAGGCCGGTGGTCACCATCGCCAGCGTGAACACATATCCGGACGGCTGCAGGATCACGCCGTCTGCTGTGCGTCCGCCGAGGTCGCTGATCTCGTTGGCGGTGGTCGTGTACACCGCCGGGTAGATCGCCTCGGCCGTGATGATCCCCATGAGTGTGACGGCTCCCGCCGTCGCGAGCAGAAGTCCGGCGATGCCGCGTCGCTCGGTAGCATCCATTGCCGTCCCGACTTCCCTGCGCGGTGCGTCTGGTGACGCCACACTGTGGGGTCACCCTTGCAGGTCACCCCACTGAGGGGTGAGAGGGTGCGCTGAGGAGGCTGACCATGAGTACAGCAGCACGTGACGCAGGGGAGCCGAGCCCGGTCGGTCCACCGGACGCCCGTGAAATACCCCGGTTCGCCGGCCCGGACACGTTCGCGCGACTACCGCGCCTGTCCGACGTCCCCAAAGCGTCGGTCGCTTTGGTGGGGATTCCCTTCGACGCCGGCGTCTCGTACCGCCCAGGTGCTCGGTTCGGCCCAGGCGGCATTCGCGCCGGGTCCAAGCTGCTGCGCCCCTACCACCCGTTCCTCGATATCGAGCCATGGTCGGTGCACCAGGTGGTCGACGCCGGCGACATCGCGTGCAACCCGTTCGATATCCCGGCAGCTGTTGCTGCAGTCGAGCGGGCCGCGTCTGAGCTGCTCGGTCAGGTCGACCGGATCATCACCCTCGGGGGTGACCACACGATGTCGCTACCGCTGCTGCGCGCACATGCTGCCAAGCACGGACCGATCTCGCTCGTGCACTTTGACGCACACCTCGATACGTGGGACACCTACTTCGGCATGCCGTACACGCACGGGACGCCATTCCGCCGCGCGGTGGAGGAGGGTGTCCTGGCGCTAGGCACGTCAGCTCACGTCGGGACGCGTGGCCCGCTCTACTCCACCGGCGACATGGAGCAGGACCGCGACCTCGGCTTCGCGACGGTGACCACCATGGACGTTGCTGAGCGCGGTGTGGGGGACGCGATTGACCGCGTCCTGGAGCGGGTGGGGGACCGGCCGGTGTACGTCTCGGTCGACATCGACGTGCTTGACCCCGCGCACGCTCCCGGAACTGGGACGCCCGAGCCAGGCGGCCTGACGACGCGCGAGCTACAGCAGATCCTGCGCGGTCTAGCCGGAAACGCGAATGTCGTGGGTGCCGACGTGATGGAGGTCGCGCCTGCGTATGACCATGCCGAGCTCACGACGATTGCGGCCGCCAACGTCGCTTACGAGTTCTTGGGGCTGTTTGCCAGGTGATCGGCCCGTTGGAGAGTGGACTTCTGGCCCTAGTTGACTGGCCCGTTCTTCATGG
>JANLWJ010000330.1:0-1958 GCA_031364455.1 Actinomycetes bacterium
ACCTCGACACCGGAGTCGTCACGTTCCTCGATTCCGGGATGGTTGGACAGATCACCGTCGCACAGCGAGCCAACCTGGTTTTGCTCCTATGGATGTTCGTCAAGGACGACGTGAATGGCATGGGGCGCCAGCTGCGCGCTCTCAGCGTGCCCTTCCGGGAGAGCGCCGATCCCGAGCGCTTCGAGAAGGAGTTCGAGCGCCGGATCGCCCGCTACGGGCGAGGAACCGGAGCAGACGTCAAGGATGTGATGTCCACCTCGATGTCGATCCTGCGCGACTGCGGCTACCGCCTTGATCCGCAGCTCACCCTGGCGCTGAAGTCGCTGACCCAAGCCTCGGCTTTCTTCACGCCGCTGGCCGACCCTGAGCACCCCTTCACCTCCGAAGCGCTGAAGGCCTCGATCGAGCTGGGGCAGCAGGCCATCGCGGACGGGGTGCTCGAGGATGCAGCGCGCCGCGAGGGGTCGAAGATTCTTAGTGAGGCCTTCCAGGCCGCCCCGGACTACCTGCGGGGCCTGCTCTCTTGGCGTGACCAGATCAAGAGTGGTCGCCTGACCGTCTACGTCGACACCAGCGCCCTGGACCGGCAGATGGAGGCGGCCCGGTCGATCACGTCGATGATCGTGGTCGCCGTCCTGGTTGCTGGCTCGTTGGTCGGATCCGCAGTGGCCTCCAGCGTGTTCACCGCTGAGGACAACCAGCGGTTGGCTGATGCCAGCAACTTCGCCTACGTTGTCTCGCTCGTGGTTGCGGCAGTGCTCGTCGTCAACTACCTGTGGCGGTTGGTTCGTCCACGCCGTCGCAACTAGGCCCAGTCCGGCTACTGGGCCAGTTCTGGCCGCCCCGTTAGGCTGACGGTATGGAACCTCCTAGTACCGAGGGGGCTGTACGTTGAGCCCCCTGTTCCTCAACATCGGCATTGTCTTGCTCTTCGTGCTGATCGGGGGCTTCTTCGCTGCCGCCGAGATGGCACTTGTGTCGCTGCGCGAGAGCCAGGTCTCCCAGTTGGCGCAGCGCGGGAGTCGTGGACGCGCGGTGCGTCGGCTGCACAACCAGCCCAACCGGTTCCTGTCTGCTGTTCAGATCGGCGTCACCCTGTCGGGATTCCTTTCCGCCGCCTTCGGTGCCTCCACCATCGCCGGCGACGTCTCACCAGTCCTGGTCGACTGGGGTCTCCCGGAGGGCCTGGCTGACGGACTGGCGCTGGTCGGAATCACCCTCGTCATCGTCTACCTGTCCCTGGTCTTCGGAGAGTTGGCGCCAAAGCGGTTGGCGCTGCAACGCGCTGAGGGCATAGCACTCGTTTCTGCGCCGGCGATCGAACTGATGGCCAAGGTCTCGACCCCGCTGATCTGGCTGTTGTCGCACTCCACCGACGTGGTGGTCCGGTTGGCGGGCGGAGACCCCAAGGCATCGCGCGAGCAGATCAGCGAGCTCGAGCTCCGCGAGCTCGTAGCTGGACACAGCGAACTCGACGACGAGGAGCGCGATCTACTCAGGGAGGTCTTCACTGCAAACGACCAGCAGCTACGTGAGGTGATGGTGCCACGCACCGAGGTGGATTTCCTCGATGCGGCGACGCCCCTCTTCAAGGCGATCAAAGACGCTGCCAAGATGCCGCACTCGCGCTATCCGGTGGTGCGAGGGTCAGCAGACGACGTCACCGGTTTCGTGCACGTCCGCGACCTCTTCGACCCCGAGCTGTCGGGGCGCTCGGTCCGGGTGGGTGAGTTGACGCGTCCGGTGCTGATGCTGCCCGGTACCAACCGGGTGCTCTCCTCGCTGCAGCAGATGCGGCGGGAGGGCCAACACCTGGCCATCGTCGTTGACGAATACGGAGGGACCGCGGGAATCGTCACCCTCGAAGACCTCGTCGAGGAAATCGTTGGCGATATCCGCGACGAGTACGACGTTGATGAGCCGGAGACCACCCGGGTAGGCGAGTCGGTCGAGGTGGA
>JANLWJ010000343.1:0-1814 GCA_031364455.1 Actinomycetes bacterium
AAGGACACCTGGACGAATATCTTCAGCTCAAGGCAACTCACAGCACCGCCTACGTACAAGAGGCTTTACATCACTATCCAGACATTACAATTCTGACGACGCACGAGGTTTCCGACCACATGCCGCACAACAGCATGGTGCTTGATTCCAATATTTCCGAAAAAGAAATCTCTGGTGCCGTTGGATCGCAATTGGATGATGCCGGGAGCGGGTTTATGGACCACTTCTGGGACTGCTTTCATCCGATTGTTCCGCTAATGCTGATAGCCGGTACGCAGGGCTATCGCGTGGCCGTCGGTAAGCAATCAGTCGCCAGCGCGACAGAGGTCGCTAAGGTACGCGCAGCTCGCGCGGTGAGTGCTGCCGGAATCGGCGCGGCCGTAAAGGCCATGGGGGGCGGCTGGCTTGCAATACCTGCTGCGCTTCTCACCGGCTGGATATTTGATCGCTCCCAAAATATCGACGACTTGATCGCGACCACCAGAAAGCAAAATGCCGTGTTGGCGCGCCGCTCGACCTATATTCAAACTCTGCTGGCTCAAGGGCAATAAGCGATGAACTGGTGGGAGTCTGTGGGCAGCTTCTTTAGCGACGTTGTGAAGGTCGGCAAGGCGGTACTGAATGTTGTTGCCGCGACAGCTGGCGCCGCGGTCCGGCATGCAAAGCAATTTGTTGACGAAGTCTGGAAGGAGGCCAGCAAGGCGCTCCGCTCGCAACCGAAGACGGAAAAGGAGCGTCTGGAGAGGGAGCTGCAGGATGTAAATTCGAAAATCCAGCACTTGCGGAAAAAATACAAGGAGCAAGGCGGACTGAATTCATCGGACAATCGCTTGTGGAAGAACTTGAAGGAACAGCGAAATCACTTTAACGATCAGCTTCGCGCATTGGATCAAGTCGAAAATGCTGAGGATATTGTCGAGAAGGAGGCCGACTACAAGTGCATCGAGATCTCGGATGATACGGCCCACATCCTGCAGTATCACGTAGGTCAGAGTACCTTCAATAAGACTTGCCCCGGCGAACACTGCGGCCGCCCTATGGTCTTGCAGTGGAGTCGAGCGCTGACGACCGCCGCGATCAAGGATTTTTACTGGGGATGCTCAGGCTATTACCAGGATCGCGCCTGCACGATAACCACCCCCCTCTCGCGGCACGACCTTGTTCTTTTCGCCAATCTTAATCACTCGGAATTTGAGATTTCGTCCCAGGAATTAACGAAGGTTGTATTGGACAAACGGCGCTCGATGAAACTGCAGGCAGCGCTTGACAGTATTCGAGATCAGCATCGCAAGCGGCATCTTGGGATCGCGATTTATCGTTGCCCTATCCATGGAGAAAGCATGGTTTTGAGAAAGAAGAAGGAGAAGGAAGGCAACTCGGTCGGACTACTCGATGACAACTTCTTGGGTTGCCCCAGATGGTTGCCCGACAATGCAGGATGCAATTTCTTGATCAAGCTGAAATCGGCCGCGCAGATTAGCAGCGTTCTTGACGCGGAAAGGGGCGGCGGCATAATGCAAACGATTTAAATGCCACTCGGCAATAGTTCTGCCGCGACCGCGTTTAGCCAACAAACCATGACGACGGAAATGGTAGGCCGGAAATAAGCAGGCAGTGTTCCAGCACCGTCCCACCCTCTGCCGGGATGCCTATTCCTGCTACAGGTGCCTCATCACCTGCGAGGAATCGGGTCAGGCCCTGAGGTTTCCCCACGAATAATATTTCCCAATCATAATGTTGGCGAGTAGTCTTCGCGCAAAAACAAGGTCTGCAATGGCCTGATCTTTTTCCTTGTTAGCGACCAAGCAAACAAG
>JANLWJ010000354.1:0-6128 GCA_031364455.1 Actinomycetes bacterium
CGAGCTCGCCGCGTACAACCGAATGCTTGCCGCGCGACGCAGCAACCCCTCGGGCTGAGCGCTGCTGAGGAGTCAGACCGCCGCCGGCCGCGAGACTCCGACGCCACCGGGCGTCTCGGCCCCGAAGCGGGCGATCTCGGCATCGATGTCGAGCGGTGCGACGTGCGCGCGGTCGGCCAACATCGCGTCATCGATCAGGTCGGCTGGAACCAGCCACGAGACCTCGAACTCCAGGCCGTCGGGATCTTCGGCATAGAGCGCTTTGGTCGTTGCGTGGTCCGACGATCCCTTGAGCGCGCCGAGCCGGGCAAGTCGGTCAGCGGTCTCGGCGAGGTCAGCGAGCGTGTCCACCTCCCATGCCAGGTGGTAAAGCCCGACGGTGGTGCGTCCAGCTCCGGATGCACCAGCCGCCGGCCCGATACCGAAGAGTCCGAGGTCGTGGTCGTTGCTCGACCCCGGCGCGCGCAAGAAGGCAGCTCCGGGCAGCTCCGGCATGCCGGGAATCGGCGCAAAGCCGAGAGCGTCGGCGTAGAACGCCACACTGCGTGGCACGTCTCGTACATAGAGGACGGCGTGGTTCAGGCGGTGGACGGCCATGAGGCACCTTCACTGTGGTGGAGAGTTGTTTACCTTGTCCAAGTTACATGAATGCTCAAGTATTCCGCTACCATTGGCCGCATGCCATCGACCCGTACCGCGCCAGCCGGAGCCCGCTGGCTCAATGCCGACGAGCAATCCGCCTGGCGCGCCTTCTTGGCCATGCAGAAGGTGATTCGCGAGACGCTCGAACGACAGTTGCGGCAGGACGCCGGTATGCCCATGACGTACTACGTCATCTTGGCGATGCTCTCCGAGGCCCCTGACCGGACGCTCCGCATGACCGAGCTGGCGGCCGTAGCGGGCACCTCGCAGAGCCAGCTGTCCCATGCCGCAACGCGCCTTGAGGAGGCTGGGTGGATTGAGCGGCGCCGGTGCCCCGGCGACAAGCGAGGTTACCTCGCGGTCTTGACCGACTCCGGGTTCGAGACCCTGACCGCAGTTGCGCCCAGCCACGTTGAGAGTGTTCGGTCGGTGCTCTTCGACGCACTCAGCGCTGAGCAGGTCGGGCAACTCCGGGCGATCGCCGATGCCGTCACCGAAGGTAACGAGTAACCCAGGTCGCTCTCAGCGCTCTGAACCTTCCGCATCCCGTATACGTTTGCCAGATGTGACGTCGCTTTCGCTCGATGGCGAGCAGGCGGTGCGCGAGCTCTACCGTGAGCACGCCGCGCCCCTGCTGGCGTTCGTTCGAGCGCAGCTGGGCGGCGACAACGAACGCGCCCAGGACATCGTCCAGGAGACCCTTCTCCGAGCCTGGCAGCATCCGGAAAGCTTGCGCCCGAACCGCCCGGGAGGCGCGCACCCGCGAGCGTGGCTCTTCAGGGTGGCGCGCAACCTGGTGATCGACAGTCAACGCGCCCGCTCCGTTCGCCCCCAGGAGGTTGGCGAGCTCGATGACCAAACTGCTGTGGCCGAGGACGGTTACGACCAGGTTCTCACCGCCTACGAGATGACCGATGCCCTCGTCGGTCTCAGCGCCGACCATCGTGCAGTGATCTCAGAGCTCTACTTCCAGGATCACTCGGTCGCCGAGACCGCGCAGGTGCTCGGCGTGCCAACCGGAACGGTGAAGTCCCGTACCTATTACGCACTGCGTGCCCTTCGCCTGGCCTGTGAGGAACGGGGGATTCTCCCGTGAACTGCACAACTGTCCGTGAGGACGCCGCAACGGCCCTGCTGACCGGGTCCACACTTGACGCTTCTACGGCAGAACTCCTGAAACAGTGCGACGCATGCCGCGGCGACCTTGAGTCTCTTGAGGTCTTGCCAACCCTTCTGGCCGAGGCGGTCGACCCCACGACCACGCTGAGCTCCGATGGCGCGCTCCCTCTCGACCGACTTCTCGCGGCAGCTGCCCAGATCCAGAGTCGTCGCCGACGACGCTTAGTTCTCGCGGCCGCAGCTGCGGCCGTTGTGCTGATGGCGCTGCCCGCAGCGCTGCTCCTCGGTGGGGGGTCTGCCACACCACCGACTGCCGCGACCACCCAAGGGACCGGCATGAATACGCCGGATTCGGTTCAACGCGACGCCTCAAACGAGCGCACCGGGGTGGAAGGCAAGGTCACCCTCAGGGCAGCCGCATGGGGCAGTGATCTCACCTTTGCCCTACGCGGCGTACCGGCAGGAACAGAATGCACGCTCGTTGTGGTCTCCGCGGACGGCGGCCGAGAATCCGCCGCTCGTTGGCACGCCGACTACGAGGGGACGGCGCACGTCACCGGCGCTGTGAGTATCCCCCTCGCCGAGATCGACCATGTTGACGTGACGACCCAGGATGGGTCCGTCATCTTGAGCGTCCCCGTGAGCTGAGGAGGCGAGGGCTGGCTGTTCCCGCAAGAGCGCCATTGAACCGTCAGTCGGCTCGGCACGTTGTAACCATCATGAGACTCCGAAAAGCCGTAGCCCTCACGCTCACCGCCATGACAGCCCTCACGATGACCGCCTGCTCGCAGTCGGACACGCCAACTACTGCTCCCCAGCCCAGCCCCAGTAGCCAATCACCAGAACCCAGCACGTCCACGACGTCAGGAAAGGCTGACTCAGCCACCTTGACCATCTCCGGGTTCGCCTTCTCAGAGCTCTCGGTCAAGGCCGGGACCGAAGTCACGGTGACCAACGAAGACAGCAGTGACCACACCGTGACGGTGAAAGGGACACCGACCGACGTCAACGTGCCAGCTGGGGGCACTGCAGCGTTCAAGGCCCCTGACCAACCGGGCAGCTACGACCTTAGTTGCGACTTCCATCCAGCGATGTCGGGGACTCTCACCGTCACAGGGTGAACGGGTTTGGGTTGCTCGCGCGGAGAAAACCAGCCAAGTGGCCAGCAATCAGCTGGGGAACCTGTGCGTACATGCGTGGAGCTGAGGGGATTTGAACCCCTGACCCCCTCGTTGCGAACGAGGTGCGCTACCGGACTGCGCCACAGCCCCTGACTGCCCACCCGCGCTCACTCCGGGGGGAAGCAGGACGCCGCTGAGGATAGCAACGCGGCGAGCTGCGTCCGAATCGGCGTCGGTACGCAGAGAACTGAACGGTCAGTCGCCGACCGCTCGACGATCGGCGTCGTCGCGCTCTTCGGGCATCGGTGGTGGTGCCACCTCTTGCGCGAGCAGCGCATCGAGCTCGGCGTCGGCCACCTCGGCGGCAAGGAGGTCCTCCTCCGAGACACCGTCGTCGAAGAGCCGGCCCGAACTCCAGGCGCCCGGAGTCGTGAGGTCGATGACCTTGATCGGCCGGACGGCCTTGGGGGCGGTGACATAGGTCGGCAACGGCAGCGGGTTGGGGCGCCAGGTCTCGTCACCCTCATGCGCCGCCGCCTCGAACGTTCCTTGCTCGTCTGCGTCAGCTGTGGCGTCCGCACCAGCGGGTACGCCTTTGGTCTCGACCACCACCGCTCGCGATGGGCCCGAGACGAACCCGGACGCCGAACGCTCGAACTCCGACTCCGAGACCGGCGCTGCCGTCGGCTCAGCAGAGCGGCGAGCCTGCCCTGACCGACGTTGCTGCTGCTGCCGGGCCTGGATACGGAGATGGACGACGAAGGCGCCCATCAGCGTGACCACGGGCAGTGGAGCCCACCAGGGCACCGGAGTCACCGCTGCCACCAGTACCAGCAGCAGGGTCAGACCCACCATCACCGAGAGAGTCCTGGCCCGACGTTGCGCAAGCGAGCGCCGCGGCCGCTGGCGTGGGGCCTGGCGTTCCTGGGCTGGCACGGGCGCCGACTCTCGCTCGGCCGGCGCGGTATCGGAGCCTTCGTCGGCGGCCGCCTGCTCCTTGCGCGAAAGAACCCGCATGGCCTGGCCGAAGCGCTCAGCCGACCGGTTCTCTGCCGCGGTGTCGTGGTTACGGAGCCACATCGGGATCAGGACCACGGCCCACATGATCGCAATCGCTGCATAGATCAACCCGCTGCCGCCCACGGGACATCACGGTACGTGTGGGGTCGTTCACTTTCCGGTAACGCGCTCGGTGTGTCGTCATCCCTCCGTCTGATGCCAACGGTCGAGCACTCCGTCCGGCAGCTCGCCAGCCAGCAGCACATACACCAGATGGTCACGCCACTGGCCGTCGATATGCAGGTACGCGGGCCGCTCACCCTCGAACCGGAAGCCGAGCTTCTCGGTGACTCGACGGCTCGGGCCGTTCTCGGGCCGCATCGAGATCTCGACCCGGTGCAGCCGCAATGTCGCGAAGGCATGGTCGGTGGCGAGCGCCACGGCGGTGGGGATGATGCCGCGCCCGGCGAACTCCTGGGCCACCCAGTAACCGATGTTCGCACCGCGCAGCGAGCCGTACTGGACGCCGCCGATCGTCAGCTGCCCGACCAGCTCACCGTCGTAGGTGACGACGAACGGCAGCACCCGACCAGAGCGCGCCTCACGGCGCAGAGCGCTGACCATGGCGTGGAACCCGAGCGGCGGCTGGTGCCCGACGGGGGCGGTGGCCTCCCAAGGCTTGAGCCACTCCGCGTTGCTCGCCCGAACCTGGCGCCAGCGTCCGGTGTCACGATGGCGGATGGCACGCAGTCCGACGCGCCCGTCGGAGAGCGTGACCGGCCACCCCCTGGTCAGTGGTCGCCCCCGGCCAGCTGGTCCCGGGTGTGCGCGAGCAGCGGCCCAACGACGGCTATTCCATCCCGCGCCCCGCCGACCGACCCGGGAAGGTTGACGATCAGCGTTCGACCCACCGTTCCCGCCAGCGCCCTGGAGAGCGCCGCGGTGGGAATATCCTGACTGCGCCCTACCGACCTGATGGCTTCGGCGATGCCCGGCACCTGGCGCTCAATGACCTGAGCAGTCGCCTCCGGCGTCCGGTCGTCTGGCGCGAGGCCGGTGCCGCCGGTGGTGAGCACCGCGTCAACGCCGGACGCCACGGCTTCACGCAGCGCAGCCACAATCGTCGCCTCGTCGTCTGTCACCACCTGGACGACGGCATCGGGCACCCCCCACTGGCGCAGCTCCTTGGCGATCGCCGGACCCGAAAGGTCGTCGTACTCGCCGGCCGCCGCGCGCGTTGAGACGGTGATCACCTGCACGCGCAGAGCCGGCTCACTCACGGTGCCAGTCTCCCGTGGCACCACCGGTCTTGGAGTCGACCCGCACGTCGCTGATGACTGCTGCGGGGTCGACGGCCTTGACCATGTCGATGAGCGCCAGGGCGGCGACCGTCACGCAGGTGAGCGCCTCCATCTCGACGCCGGTGCGGTCAGCGGTGCGTACTGCTGCGGTGATCGCCACATGGTCATCGTGCACTTGCAGGTCGACGGCAACCCCGTGAATCGCAATGGGGTGACAGAGCGGGACGAGGTCGGGCGTGCGCTTGGCTGCCTGGATTCCCGCAATTCGCGCAACGGCCAGCGCGTCACCCTTGGGCACGCCGCTCCCCCGGAGCAGCGCGACGACGTCGGCCGACACGAGTACCTGGCCCGAGGCCGACGCGGTGCGCACGGTGATCTCCTTGCCGGAGACATCCACCATTCGCGCGGCTCCGCGGTCGTCGAGGTGGGTGAACTCGCTCATCGCGCTAGCCCGCGCGCCGCTCGAGCATGATGACGGTGACAGCGTCGCCCGCCGAAAGGTGTGTTGTCTCGTCGGGCACCTCGATCAGACAGTTGGCGTTGGCGAGACCGGCGAGCAGATGCGAGCCAGGGCCACCAACGGTGCTCACCACATAGCGGCCGTCCTCGACGTCGAGGTCGCCCCTCAGAAACTGTCGCTTCCCGTCTGGCGACTGCACCGCGCCCTTGATTACGGCTCGGACGGTGGGACGGTGCAGCGGCTCGAGCGCCTGCATCCGGCGCAGCACAGGGCGCACGAACATCTCAAAGGAGACGAAGGCCGATACAGGATTGCCGGGGAGGGTGAAGATCGGCGTGCTGTCAGGACCGATCGTGCCAAACCCCTGAGGCATGCCCGGCTGCATCGCGACCCGGTCGAACGCGACTGTCCCCAGCCTGCCCAACGCTTCCTTCACGACGTCAAAGGCACCGACACTGACACCGCCGGTGGTGATCACCATGTCGG
>JANLWJ010000361.1:0-2467 GCA_031364455.1 Actinomycetes bacterium
GCCGCGACGGATGGCTCGGCCGCCCCGTCCGGAAGGGGATCACCCCGGGTCACCCAATCGTCGAGCTGGTCGCTGGGGATCGTCGTATGGCCGAGGGGTAGGTCTAGGTGGCGGACGGGGATGGCGCCGTCGCCGGGGACCACACCGACCCCTGGGGCCAGCAGCAGCTCGGTTGCTCCGTAGGCGGCCGCGACGCGCGCGCGGAGCCGAACATCGTCGGCGTCCCAGGAGACGGTGCTGCCCGCTGGCCACGGAACGATGACGATGCGGTCTTGTTCATCGCGGGTGGTGGCAGCTGAGGCGAGTCGCACCGGGGCATTCGCGGTGCGGCTGGTTTCCTGCCCGGTCGGGAGCGGAACGATCTCGGCTACCGTTGCGCCAGCTGCTCGGGCCGAGACGCGGGCGGCTTCGCGCACCGCGAACGGCACTGGGGCGTCCGCCCAGAGCGCCCACACCGGTCCGGCGGGCCAGGCGTCAGCTGTTGCGGCAGGGCTCGTGCGCAGCGCCAGATGGTCGACGATGCTGAATCCGGACCGTTCGGTCACCGAACCGGTGGCCCAGCCGTCTGCGACGGCGCTGACCGCGAGACGGGCGAGGGTGACCCCCTCTGGGTCGAGAAGATCGAGGAGGGCGCCGGCCTGCAGGGGGACCCCCGGAACCTGAAGGCTGGGAGCGAAGGCCGGAGTCGTTTCGGCAGGGAGCCGGTAGGACGCCGGCAGCACGCCGTTCAGGATGAGATGCAGCCACGAGAGGTCGGCTCCGTGCAGGGTGTGCTGGGCGGTGGGGCGGTCATCGCGCTGGTCGTTCACATCGGCCTCTCGGGTGGGGAGCTCGCGGCAACGCTAGTGGAGGGCTATCGGGTATCGGCTCGCGGGGCGTGGCCCGCCTGGCCCTAGAACCCGCCACCGACGGTTACTGGAGGTAGCCGATCCTCAACGCT
This sequence comes from Actinomycetes bacterium, assembly GCA_031364455.1. Classification (GTDB taxonomy): domain Bacteria; phylum Actinomycetota; class Actinomycetes; order JAHEKZ01; family JAHEKZ01; genus JAHEKZ01. The sequence goes on from JANLWJ010000361.1 coordinate 941, forward strand.
GAGTAATGCAGGCGACGCGCCCGGGTGAAATCAACCGATCGGCTGCACCGATCGGACCCTGAACCGACACCGGACAGGGCACACTCATGCGAGCGACCTGAGGGGGGTCATGCGACACGTCGAAGAGCCAGCCGTCACCGCGTCTACCAGCGGTGTGACTACGGCTGCGTCCGACGAGATTGCTGTCATCACCCATCTGCCCCGCTCCGAGGGCAGGCCGCGCGACACCCATGACACTCGAGAAGCCCGCGACCCCCGTGACTATGCGCAGCACGGGCCCGGTGTCCGGGCAACGCCGCGGTGGCTCCGCCGGTACACGGCATCGGTGGTGTTCGCCGACGCCATTGCTGCACTGATTGCGGCGGCCGTCGCCATCACTGCCTTCCCGTCCCCGGTCAACCACTGGGCCATCACCCTCTTTCCGCCGGCGTGGGTGGCAGCGCTTGCGATGGGGCGCACTTATGAACACCGCTTCGTCGGCAACGGCAGTGAAGAGTACAAACGTCTCTTCCACACCAGCGTCGTCTTTCTCGCCGTCGTCGGGACACTCGCCTACGCCTTCACGGTCGAGCTCACTCGAGGTGTGGTCGTCGTCGGCCTGCCGTCGGCGATGGTGCTGTCACTCTTCACCCACTGGGGCGCCAGGCAGTTCCTGCACGCGCTCCGTCGGCACGGTCGCTGCATGCAGCGGGTGGTTGTCGTCGGGTTGGAGCGTTCGGTCGCCGAGCTGATCCAGTCGATGCGCCGCGAGCCCCATGCCGGGCTTGAGATTGCAGCCGTCTGCATCGACCGGCCGATGGGCGACACCGTCGAGGGTGTTCCCGTCATGGGAGACAGCGACCACGTGGTCGACGTCCTTGCGGAGGTCGGAGCCGACACCGTGGCGGTGACCGCTTGGTCCGACGTCTCGCAGAACGACCTGCGCCGCCTCTCGTGGGACCTGGAGGGATCCGGCGTCACACTGTTGGTCGCCCCGCGACTCACCGACATCTCCGGTCCGCGCATCCACATCCGTCCCGTCGCCGGTCTTCCGCTTCTCAATGTGGAAGAGCCGGAGTTCACCGGTGTCCGTCGGATCGTGAAGGGCGGCATGGACCGACTGCTCGCCTTGATGGCCATCATCTTGTTGGCGCCGGTCTTGGTAGGTATCTCGATGGCCGTTGCCCTCACTTCGAGCGGACCGATTCTCTTCCGGCAGGTGCGGATCGGTCGGCATGGTGAGCCCTTCGTCATTCACAAGTTCCGAACCATGCGACTCGACGCCGAAGACCAACGCGCCGGGGTCGAGCATCTCAATGAGACCGACGGCACCATGTTCAAGGTGCGCGAGGACCCGCGGGTCACGCCGATCGGCCGGTACCTCCGCCGGTTCAGTCTCGACGAGCTGCCCCAGTTCTTCGACGTCCTCCTCGGACGAATGTCGCTGGTCGGACCCCGCCCACCGCTACCCACCGAGGTCGACCGTTATGCGTCGCTGGTGCGCCGGCGGCTGGTCGTCAAGCCGGGTATCACCGGGCTCTGGCAGGT
>JANLWJ010000364.1:0-3343 GCA_031364455.1 Actinomycetes bacterium
TCATCGACGAAGAGCAGACTCGTAGTCCTGCGCAACGGCGGCAGCTGCTCCGCGTTGACAGCAAGTTCCAGTAGGTCCTGTCGCTCGCTGGGGCTCAGCGCTGCCTCGGCGGTGTTGGTCTGGTTGGTCTGGTCGGTCTGGTCGATCCCACAACCGAGGAGCAGCGTCAGAACGCCGACGCACACCACGACTGCTAGGCGTGGTGAACGAATCCGCGGGCTCACGTAGTCGGCGCGGCAGATTTCGAGGGCACCTCAGACGTGCCGGCTGAGGGCCGCAGCACTCGAACCGCAGCGGCCGGCAGGTAGCACGTGACCGCCGTACCCGGCGGAAGCTGGGCCGCAGGCTCGTCACCCTGGTGGGAAGAGAGAACGGTCAGGGCATGCTCGGACGCCATCTGAACATGGACCTGCTGTGACGCACCAAGGTAGACCGTCCGGGTAACCATGCCCGGTATCCGGTTCTCTCCCTTCGTTCCCGCCGGCTCCAGCACCACCCGCTCCGGGCGGATCGTCACGGTCGCCTCACCGCGCAGCGCGAGGTCTCCCGCTTCGGCGCTCAGAGTGAAGTCGTCGCCAAGTTGGGCCGCTGTACGGGATCCAGGTGCCTCGGTGATCTTTGCCTGCATCAAGTTGGAGACGCCCAGGAAGTCCGCCACGTAGGCCGTCTCGGGTTCCTCGTACATATCGCGAGGGCGCCCAGCCTGCTCGACCCGGCCGGAGTTCATCACCGCGATTCGATCGCTCATGGTGAGTGCCTCTTCTTGGTCATGCGTGACGTACAGAAACGTGATTCCCACCTGCTCCTGCAACTGCTTGAGCTCGACCTGCAGCTGCCGCCGCAACTTGGCGTCAAGGGCGCCCAGTGGCTCATCAAGGAGCAGCACCGACGGTTTGAGAACCAGTGCGCGCGCCAGGGCTACCCGTTGCTGCTGTCCCCCCGACAGCTGGTTTGGCTTTCGATTGGCGTACTGACTCAGCTGCACGAGCTCGAGCGCGTCGCTGACGCGGCTCCGTACCTCACTTCGTGACACCTTCTGGCGCCGCAGCCCAAACGCAACGTTGTCGCTAATCCGCAGATGCGGAAAGAGTGCGTAGCTCTGGAAGACCGTGTTGACGGGGCGCTTCGCAGGTGACGTGCGGGACATGTCATGTCCATCGAGACGAACCTCACCAGCGTCCGGCTCCTCGAATCCGGCCACCATTCGAAGTGTTGTCGTCTTGCCGCAGCCAGACGGGCCCAAGAGGGAGAAGAACTCGCCGGCGGGGATCACCAGGTCAATCCCGTCTACCGCGGTGAAGTTGCCGAACCGTTTCGTGAGCTCGACGAGCTCTACCTGTCCTCCGGCCATGCCCCCTCCTCCTTCGCGTACTGCTCGATTCCATGCAGGCTGATACGGCTCATCATGACTTCGCCACCATCACCAGTCCTTCGGCCAGGTTCTCTTCTGAGACCTCATCAGCAAACTCCTCTGCTCCGACCAGTCGCTTCTCGGCCCACCGTCGGCCGCCCTCGGCGGCCAGCACCAGTGCCATTGAGAAAGCGATCACCAGCGTTCCGATCGCGATTACCTGTGGCAAGAGTGCCGGCGTCCGTGAGCTCGCGTATAGAAAGACCGGGTACGTCGGCTGCCCCGATGGGGCCAAGAAGGACGCAATCGCGAACTCGTCGAAAGACGTGACAAAGCTGATGAGGAAGCTCGACACAAGGGCCGGACCCAGAAGAGGCAGTGTGATCAGGCGAAAGGCCGTCAGGTCCGATGCTCCGAGATCTCTTGCTGCCTCGTTCATCGATGGATCGAGTGTGCGCAGTCGCGGGAGCAAGACGAGGATCGCAAATGGAAGCGCGATCACCACGTGCCCCAGTACCACGGCCGTCAACGAAGTCTGCACTGCCAAGGCCTGGAGCAGGATCACGAGTCCGACTGCGAGGGAGATGTACGGCACGACCAGGGGAAGCATCAGCGAAGCGACCGTCAGTGAACGTAGCCGCAGCCGATCTGAGGTGAGGCCAACCGAAGCCATGAGTCCAAGGATCGTTGCGATGATGGCCGCAAAGACAGCTATCGTCGCGCTCCGAACCAGGGCATTGGTCAACTGTCCGTTGGTGAACGCCTCTGAGAACCAACTCGTGGTCAGCCCCTCGAGGGGGAGTGTCGCCGTCGTGCTGTCGTTGAAGGCGAAGACGACCAGGACCACCAGCGGGGCAAGCAGGAACGCGAGAAAGAGCCAGAAGTAGGCCGAGAGAAGGGCCTTCACGACTAACCCACCCGTCCTCACGTCTCGTCACCACCGGCGGTGGCACGTAGGTCGGTGTTGAGAAATCGTCCGAAGATGAGCATAAGAATCACGACAGTAATGATGAGCGCCATGGCGAGCACCGAGCCGAGATTCCAGTTCGTCGTACCGAAGAAGGCCTGGATGGAGTTTCCAAAGAGCTGATTGTCCGCGCCCCCGACGAAGAGAGGTGTGATGAACTCCCCTGTCGTCGGGATAAGAACGAAGACGAACCCGGCTATCACACCCGGCAGGCTGAGGGGAAAGGTGATCCGCCAGAAGGTCGTCCACCTACTTGCTCCGAGATCCTGTGCTGCCTCCAAGAGTCGGTGATCCATGTTCTCGAGAACGGCGAAGATTGGCAGAGTCACGAAGGGAACCCACGTGTAGAAGAGGACCAGCGAGACCGAGAACGTCGAGTAGATGAGCCACGAAACGTTGCCGTCATCGGGGATCAGGCCGATTGTCCGCGCCGCCCAGGTCACCACTCCCTCGTCGTTCAGCATGATCTGCCATGCCAGAACCCGGAGCAGATAGCTGGTGAAGAACGGGGCGAGCAGGAGGAGAAGGAGGGTGTATCGGCGCTCACGCGCGACGAAGGAGAGAAAGTAGGCAAGTGGGTAGGCCGCTGCAGTCGTCACGATTGATACGAGAAGCGCGACGCGCATCGAGTAGAAGAAGCGAGCCCGGAACGGGTTGTTGTCTCCGAAGAGGAAGCTTTCCCAGTTGTCGAGGGAGAAGGCGACCTCAGCACCTGGAACATTGGACCGCAATCCCACGCTGAACAAGGCGATGTAGATGATCGGTGCGAAGATCAGCAGGGCAACGAAGAGAAGGGGTGGAACCACAAGAAGGCCACGCCCTGGACGCCAGCGACGACCGGACGTCTTGGTGGGCGACCGTTCCAGGGTCGCTTCCTGCCCGGTCAGGAGGCCACGACCTCCTGCCAGGCGGTATCGATGGCCGCTGAGTTCGGCATCCATGTCTGGAGGTGGACGTCGTCACTCGAGATGGCCATCGGGTCATCAAGGTTCAAGGAATCGACCAACGCCTGGTTCTCGATCTTG
>JANLWJ010000403.1:0-7500 GCA_031364455.1 Actinomycetes bacterium
CGAGGTAGCTGGCGACACCTTCGGGATTCGGCAGGCCGTTGGCTTTTCGTGAGAGCAAGGCGGCGGTGTAAATGAGCGGCAGTTTTTCCGATTCCACTTGGGCGACTTGGGCGATCTGCGAGAGCGTTTTTATTTCAGCGCATTGGCGGAGCAAATCGCCGAGCTGGCAAAGGTCGAGACGCTTTCCGAGCGACAGCATATCCACATAGAAATCTTCCAGCTTCCCCATCTGCTTGGATTTCTCTCGCCCTCCCACTCCAGGTAGGCGAGAGCGACGACGAGCGCCACTACCTGGGAAGCACCCTGGACGGTCGGGCGCTCGATATCCGGGTCATCGACCGCGACCGACGATCGGCCGGATTGCTGTACCAGCTCTACCGAAGGATGCGGGTGCAGGGTGTGGTGGAGCGACCGCCAACGTGGTCGGTCCGTCGAGCGGTCGACCAGGCAGCACTCCCCGTCCTGGCTGCCCGCCGACAGGGAGTCCGGACCCCAGATCTCGTGGCAGCGGCATCGGTCACGTCCGACGCAGCCGTCCTCGCCTTCGAGGACGTGCCCGGTCTGCACACCCTCGACGGAATCGACCCAACCGAGCTCGATGACGCAACACTTGCCGATCTCTGGGAGCAGGTTCGGGCGTTGCACCGCGCCGGCATCGCCCACGAAGAGCTGCACGCGGGGAACATCGCGCTCGATGCGGAGGGAAGGGTCTGGCTACTGGGTCTGGAGTACGGCGAGATCGCAGCCGACCAACTGACGCTTCGGATCGACGACGGCGAGTTGCTGGTCACCACCGCCCTGATCGTCGGTGCCGACCGGGCAGTGCGCGGGGCACTGCAAGAGCTCACCGCACAACGCCTGGGCGAGGCGCTACCGCTGCTGCAGACCATCGCACTCAGCCGTACCAACCGGAGGGCTATCAAGGCGAACCGTGAAGTTCTGCAGGATCTTCGCGACGCGGTGGTGTCGGCATTCCCGTCAGCCCCAACAGAGCCAGTTCATCTGGAACGAATGCGACCGCGCACCGTTGTCGCGTTCTTCGCCTTCACTGTGGCCGTCACCATCTTGTTGGGTCAGCTCGCAGAGGTGAACCTGGTATCGATCGTCACCGAGGCTGACCCAGCCTGGGCTGCCGCCGCCCTGGTGATGTCGTTCGTTACCTATATCGCCGCCACAATTGTGATCTCCAGCCTGGCACCGGTCGCGTTGAAGTGGGTTCGCACCTTCCTCACCCAGTGGGCCGCGACCTTCGTGTCGTTGGTCGCTCCGGCCGCCGTTGGCAACATCGGAACCAACAGCCGCTATCTGCAGCAGGCCGGTGCGTCACCGGCGGTCGCGATCGCTAGCGTCGGCGCCACCCAGCTCTTCGTCTTCACCTCCTACATCATCTTGGTGATCGTCTTCGGTGTCATCAGCGGCAAGCAGCAGGGCCCTGACCTGATCCCGAACACCACGGTCCTCCTCGTCGCTGCCGGAACGATCGGCGTCGCGGCACTCCTTCTCGCCGTACCGGCAACGCGCCGCGCCATCAGCTCGCGGGTCAAGCCACTGCTGTCAACTACCTGGCCACGGCTGCTCGAGTCGGCACGCCAGCCGCGGCGGATCGCGATGGGAATCGGTGGAGCTCTGCTGCTGAACCTCTCCTACTCGGCAGCGCTGTACGCAGCGGTGTACGCGTACGGCGGAGACCTTGCCTACGCAACCGTTGGGTTCGTCTACCTCGCAGCAGGAGCGGTCGGGTCGGCCGCCCCGACGCCGGGAGGAATCGGGGCGGTGGAGCTGGCCCTGGCCTCCGGGCTGACCGCCGCCGGCCTCGACGGCAGCACGGCAGTGCAGGCGGCGCTACTCTTCCGCGCCGTCACCTTCTGGATCCCGATGCTCCCGGGCTGGCTGAGCTTCAGCTACCTGCAACGACAGGGTGCCCTCTAACCGCCGGAACGTGTAAGCCCGTTGGGGCTATACACCCGATGGACTAACACAATCTGAGCGGTTAGGGGGACGCAAAGCCGACGTCGCCCTCGTACTTGGAGTCTCCTGCAGCCTGCGCTCGCAAGATGCAGAACTCGTTGCCCTCGGGGTCGGCCATCACCACCCACGACTCGTCACCGACCTGGCCGATCTGGACCCGCAAGGCGCCGAGCGACTCAAGCCGGGCCACCTCAGCGTCGCGGTCGTCAGGGCGCAGGTCTAGGTGCAAGCGGTTCTTCACCTGTTTGGCACCCGGGACGCGGAGGAAGAGCAGGTCAGGGACAGCGTCACTCTGGTCGCCGGCTGCCGAGATGGCGATCTCGTGCGCGTCAGCGAAATCGATCTCCCACCCCAACGCCCGCGACCAGAACTCGGCCAACAGCCTGGGGTCGGAACAGTCGATGGTGAGGCAGTCGATCCGCAGTGTCATCGCAGCATTATGACCGCGGCTCAGTAGATGGGTCTGCTCGGTTCGATCTGATTGACCCATGCGACCACGCCACCGCCGACATGCTGAGCGTTGGCGAACCCGGCGCCCTTGACGACAGCGAGGACCTCTGCCGACCTGCCACCGACCTTGCAGTAGATGACGACCGGCTTGTCGTGTGGCAACGACTGCAGGGCGTCCCCCATCAAAAACTCGTTCTTGGGGATCAGCACCGAACCGTCGATGGAGACGATCTCGCGCTCGGCCGGCTCGCGAACATCGACAAGTAGGAAGTCGGTCTCGCCACGTTTGCGCTGCTCGAGCATTGCCTCAAGGTCACGGACACTGATCGTTGACTCACGGGCTGCGTCGACGGCAGCCTCGGAGATCGTGCCGCAGAAGGCTTCGTAGTCGATGAGCTCGGTGACCGTCGGGTTCTCGCCGCACACAGCGCAGTTTGGGTCCTTGCGGATGCGCACCTTGCGCACCTGCGCCTCAAGTGCGTCGTAGATGACAAGCTGGCCGATGAGGCTGTCACCGATACCGGTGATCAGCTTGATGGCCTCGTTCGCCTGGAACGTTCCGATCGTGCCGGCCATGACGCCGAGGACGCCGCCCTCGGCGCAAGAGGGAACCATGCCGGGAGGTGGCGGCTCTGGGTACAGGCATCGGTAGCAGGGGCCGTGCTCGGCCCAGAAAACGCTGGCCTGTCCGTCGAACCGGTAGATCGATCCCCACACGTAGGGCTTACCGAGCAGGACCGCCGCGTCGTTGACGAGGTAGCGCGTTGCGAAGTTGTCGGTGCCGTCGACGATCAGGTCGTACTGGCTGAAGATCTGCATCACGTTGGTCGAGTCGAGGCGCTCCTCGTGCACCTGGACGGTGACGAACGGGTTGATCTCCTTGATCGAGTCGCGGGCCGACTCAGCCTTCGACCGGCCGACGTCGCTCTGTCCGTGGATGATCTGCCGCTGCAGGTTTGACTCGTCAACGATGTCGAACTCGACGATGCCGATGGTGCCGACCCCTGCCGCTGCCAGATAGACCAGCGTTGGCGACCCAAGGCCGCCGGCCCCGATAGCGAGGACGCGCGCGTTCTTCAGCCGCTTCTGCCCGGCCATCGCGACCTCGGGAATGATGATGTGGCGCGAGTAGCGCTTGACCTCATCGACCGAGAGGTCGACCGAAGGCTCGATGAGCGGGGGCAGGCTGGTCACGGTCACTCCCATGCAGGCGCAGAAACAACGGATTCTCCCGTATAACTGTGCCTGACCTGCTCGCATTCCGAGAGCGATGTCCACCATGTGGACGCGTTCACCAGGCCTGGCACAGCCGTCGGCTCACGGCATGCTGCGGGAAGTGGTATCAGGACAGCACTTCCAGCAGCATGCCTCCCAAGGCCAGGCGCCCACTTACGGATTTGTGTCCTGCCCTGGTGCTTCCTAGGGTGCGAGTCGTACCCAGAACTCACGCCTAGAGAGCGAGCCAATGTGATCACCGTCGGCGACCACTTCCCCAGCTTCGAGGTGTATGCCTGCGTCTCCACCGAGGCGGACAAGGAGTTCGCCACGATCGATCACAAGACGTACGAAGGACGGTGGCGCGTCGTGTTCTTCTGGCCGATGGACTTCACCTCCGTCTGCCCGACCGAGCTCGTGGCCTTCGGTGCGCTCGACAGCGCCTTCACCGAACGGGGCACCCAGGTGCTGGGCGTATCGACAGACACCGAGTACGTTCACCTGGCTTGGCGCCAGAACCGCGCCGACCTGGCTGAGCTCCCCTTCCCGATGCTCGCCGACACCAAGCGTGAGCTAAGCCAAGCCTGCGGCGTCCTCGGCGACGACGGCGTCGCCCAACGCGCCACCTTCATCGTCGATGCCGACAACGTCGTGCAGTTCTCGATGGTGACCGCCGGCGACATTGGCCGAAATGTCGACGAGGTCTTACGGATGCTCGACGCTCTCCAGACTGGTGAGTCCATCCCGTGCGGCTGGAGTCCGGGGGACGCCACCCTCTAGCCCTTAAGGTCGAAGCCAACTTGAGCGGGCTCTCACCGGGAGGGCCGCGGAGGACCCCCCTGCTCCGAGGGGGGACGCAGAGCAGGGGGGCCGTCTCTGGGGCTTTCACCCAGGTGGCAGACAACCAGAGATCGCTGCCTCTCGGAGGCCCTTTGGCACAACTTTTCACGACGCCGTCACATCGCTGCAGATCAGCCGCCTGTACGAGCCCAATAGTGCTGCAGCCGCTCCCGGGAGCGGCGTCCGTATTGCGGCATCGCCGCACTGTCACCGAGCGCGAGAGCCCAGAGCGTCCAGGTCACGCCGGTGATCCAGGCCCACCCTGCTGTTGCCTCCTCGGCGACACGAGCGTCAGTTCCGTAGGCCCGCACCAGTCGACAGAGCCCCTGCCTGTCGAGCTCGGCCTCCCAGACCACCTGGCCAAGCTCACGGGCGGGGTCGGCGGCTGCGGCGTACTCGAAGTCGATCAGCCGCAGCCCGCGTGGCGTCGCCAGGACGTTGGCCGCCACGTCGAGGTGCGACGGCACCCGGCGTACCGACGTCTTCTCCAGCTGACGCTCCAGAGCGTCAGCACGCGCCGCATCCGCTTTCAGACCAGCCGGCAGTGCACCTGACGGAATACCTTCGAGATAGGCCTCTCGGAGGGGTGCCATCGGCGCCTCGGCCAGTGTCACGTCGGCCTCGTGCCAGCGACGCAGCAGGTCAGCCAGATCGGCCAGCACGGTCGGGCGGCTCAGCTCAAGCGCATTGAGGTGACTTCCCAGAAGATGTTCGACGGCCAGCCACCCTGCCGATGACACTACGACTGCCGGGCCAACATGCACCGTCGCGGCCGCCAGCGCAGCGCTCACTTCACCGTCTGACGCCTCACGCACGACGATGGCCGGCCCGCTGATCGGCCTCATCAGCCAAGCCCCACCGGTCAGCCCAGCGAGCTGGGACCAGGTTGCGCCTGCTGCGCCAGGGATGGCTGCGACGACATGCCCGGGGATCGGTGCGCCCGTCATGGCGACGCGGTCCGCCGTGACTCGGCGAGCAACGGCCGGACGAACCTCGCCACCAATGCGGGGTCCTCCATCTGTGCCACGTGTCCGGCCTTCGGGAGCGTGACGATCTGGGCATGCGGCATGTGCCGCGCCGCACGTCTGCTTCGCCGCGGGTCAACGAGTCGATCACGGCCGCCGTAGATCACCAGCGTTGGGCAGCTGATCTTCGCCGCAGTCGCCCAGAGACCGCCGGGTCCTGGGTCGATGAACGCGCGCAGCAAGCCGCGAGCGGCACCCGACAGCGCTTCACCGGCATGCGAAAGGGTGAGTCTTCGCTCCACCTCGGCGACGGCCTCGGCCCGCCGCTCGGTGGTGAAGGCCGTTGCGTCGCCGTAGTTGAGAGCGACCATGCCCTGCACCTGACGTTCGGCCGGTACCCGAGCCATCCGAGCGACCAGCTGACGGCCCAGCCCCGGCACCGCAACCACCGGCACGCCCATGGTGTCGCGCCGTGGGCGGAGGTCCGGGAGCGCTGGCGAGATCAGCGTGAGCGTCGCCACGAGATCAGGACGCGCCGCGGCGACGAGGACAGCGATCGCCCCGCCCATCGAGTTACCGAACACGTGGATGCGCTCGCCGCGCTCGGAATAGAGCTCTTCGAGCAACGCCGACAAGATCTCGGCGTCAGCGGTCAGTGAGTAGTCGCCCCCCGGTGGGGGCGACGACCGACCAAAGCCGGGCAGGTCAGGGGCCCATCCCTCGATCTCATCGACCAGCTCGGCCATCAGGTCGGTCCAGTTCGTCGCCTGACCGCCGAGGCCGTGGATCATCAGTGCCCGTGGACGCGGCTGCGCCGACTGGACCGAGGCTGAGGAACGCACGAAGAGCGTCCGACCGGCCACCGACCGCTCAGCTCCCGGCCAGTGCGGGGTGCTCACGCCGGATGGAGCAGAGACTCGAGCCTGCGGTTGAGCGCGTCCAGGGTGGCGCGGATAACCGCCTGACGTACGTCTTCTCGAACGACCGACACACCCGTCAGGCGTTCTGATCCCAGCTTGGTCAGCATCGACACGACCACAACGACAGCACGGTCGGGACCGAGTTGGTTGATCTCAAGTTGCTCGAGCTCGAAGCGGGCAGCAGATCCGACGACCTCTTCCAGAGCCCGCAGCGTTGCGGTAGCCACCGACCGGTGCACGCTCGATGGCGTCGCGGCCGCTGACGACTCACCCAGGTAGGCCCCTCCCAGCCAGCTGAGCGACACCGAGGTGGTGACACCGAGACCGGCCGAGACCAGCTGCATGCGCTGGATCAGGATCCGTGGTGGCCTGGTGGACTCGATCAGCTCAGGGGTGATGTCGTGATCGACATCAGTCAGTTGCTCGGCTGTGCGGTACTCCGGAACTGCAGTCAGGGTGGGACGGCTTGGCTCGGTGCCCGCTGGCGCCGCGTCAGGTGGCGCTCCCGCTACCACGTGCGTCGATCCGGGACTCGGAGTGGGAGGGGCATCGAGTATGCCGGCCGCGGTCGCTGCCATCGGAACAGACTCCTCGACCACCTGAACGCGTCCGGCATCGACGGCGAGTCCGAACTGCTCACGCAGCACGCGGTTGACGCTGGTGGCGACAGCGATCTCGTCGGCGCCAGGAGCCAGCTGGAGGCGCAGGGTGCCGGCGCCATCGGGGCGCTCGTCAGGCTCCAAGTCAGCAGCGGCCACGCCAGGAACCGCGCGTAGCGCGTCCAGCAGGGTCGCCTCGGAGCTCACGTCGAGAGTCCTTCCCGTTGGCCGCCCACCAGCGGGCAGCGTCAGTAGTGGGGCGGTCGCCCCCCATCTTTGCATCGGCACGGGTGATCTGGACCTCAACTGGACTTTCTGGAGAGTAGGCTCCGGCGCCATGGCCGCCGCGGCAGACACCCCGACTGGCCGCTCCCAGGGCCAAACAGCGGTTCGGGGGCGGCTGAACCGCTCCCAACGCCGCAGCCAGCTGCTCAACTCCGCCCGCGAGGTCTTCGTGGTGTCGGGCTACCACGCCGCCTCAATGGACGCGATCGCCACGCGGGCCGGCATCAGCAAGCCGGTTCTCTACCAGCACTTCCCCGG
>JANLWJ010000455.1:0-2525 GCA_031364455.1 Actinomycetes bacterium
GTCGCCGATCCCCTCGGCGAGCAGCGCGCCAAATGCCACCGCAGACTTCACCGTTCCCTGGAAGGTCGGGCCGGCTTCAGTGACGCCGAGGTGCAACGGGTAGTCGCACTGCTCAGAAAGCTGTCGGTAGGCCGCGACCATCACAACGGGATCGTGGTGCTTGACGGAGATCTTGATGTCGCGGAAGCCGTGCTCCTCAAAGAGCGAGCACTCCCAGAGCGCCGACTCGACGAGTGCCTCGGGCGTCGCCTTGCCGTACTTGGCCAACAACCGGGGGTCGAGTGAACCTGCGTTGACCCCGATCCGGATGGGGACCTGCGCATCGCCGGCGGCCTTGGCGATCTCGCCGACCTTGTCGTCGAACTGCTTGATGTTGCCGGGGTTGACGCGCACCCCGGCGCATCCAGCGTCGATAGCGGCAAAGACGTAGCGCGGCTGGAAGTGGATGTCGGCGATCACCGGGATCTGTGACTTCCTGGCGATGGTGGCGAGCGCGTCAGCGTCGTCCTGGCTGGGACAGGCCACTCGCACGACCTGACAGCCCGAAGCGGTGAGCTCAGCGATCTGCTGCAGCGTGGCGTTGATGTCTGCAGTGACCGTCGTGGTCATCGACTGCACCGAGACAGGGGCGTCACCGCCGACGGCCACCGGATGGGTGGGGTGACGCAGAAGGATCTGCCGGGTCGGCCGACGCGGTGCGAGCGGCTTCGGTGGCGGGGTCGGGACGCCGAGGGCGATGGTCATGCGACCAGTATCCTCCGAACTCCGCTCAACGACCTGCTCAGGTGCGGTCGGCTCAGTCCGTGCCACTCAACTCAGCGAGATCGGGTTGACGATGTCGGCGTAGATGAGCAGTACCGACATCCCGATGAGCAGGAACGCGACGGTGTAGGCCACCGGCAACATCTTGGCGACGTCGACCGGCCCGGGGTCGGGGCGGCCGCGGATCCTGGCGATCTTCCGCCTGGCCCCCTCGTAGAGGGCGCCGGCCACATGACCGCCGTCCAGCGGGAGCAAGGGGATGAGGTTGAAGAAGAAGAGCGCCATGTTGAGCGCCGCCAGCAGGGTGAGCCAGTTGGCCACCTTCCAGCTGACGGTCGCCTGGTCCTCGGCGACAGCGACGCTGAACCGCCCGACCCCAACCACGCTCACCGGCCCGGTGGGGTCGCGCTCCTCATCGCCGAAGGCCGCCTGCCAGACGCCGACCATCTTGCTCGGGATCGACAGGATCGCCTGGCCCGACCGATAGACGAACTCCCACATCCGCTCGGGAACAGCCACGATCGACGACTGTCGCTGCTCGATCGACGGGCTCAGACCGATGAAGCCGGCAGTGACCGCCTGCGTCGGGTCGTCAGGGTCGGGCACCTGCGTACTACCAACGGTGACCGGCAGGTCGAGCGTCGAACCGTCACGCTCGACGGTGAGCACGACTTCCTCGCCGGGCTTGGCGCGAACCACGTCGACGAGCTCGAGCCAGTCGTCGTACACGACGCCGTCAACTGCGACCACGACGTCGCCAGCCGCAACGCCGGCCGCTGCTGCCGGGCTCTGCGGGTCGGCATCGGTGCACTCGGCTTCGACATCGCTGGGAACGCACGGGGCCACCGTGTCGACCGTTGTGGTCAACGTTGGGACACCGAGCACGACCAATGCAACGGTGTAGAGCAGCGCGGCCAGGAAGAGGTTCATCGTCGGTCCGCCGAGCATCACGACGAGCTTCTGGTGAACCGGCAGCTGGTAGAAGGCGCGGTGCTCCTCACCAGCCCTGATCTCTTCGACAGAGGTTCGCCTGGCGTCCTCGATCATCGACTGGAAGGGGCCGGTGCTCGAGGCGGCGAGGACGAGCTCACCCTCACGGTTACGGCGCGGTGGGAACATCCCGACCATCCGGATGTAGCCACCGAACGGAACAGCCTTGACGCCGTACTCCGTCTCGCCGCGCATCCGCGACCACATGGTCGGACCGAACCCGACCATGTACTGCGTCACCCGGACGCCGAAGCGCTTGGCCGGTACGAGGTGGCCGACCTCGTGCAGCGCGATGGATCCGAGAACGCCGATAGCGAAGACGGCTAGGCCGATCAGCCCCGCACCGCTCACCGTTGTCCCCTTCGCTCTCTTGCCGGTCAGTCTTGGTTCTGGACGCCCAGGACGGCACCGGACCGCTGCCGGGCCCACCGATCGGCGTCCAACACGTCATCAACGGTAAGCGACGACGCTGCCGGGCTCGACCCCGAGCCGGGAGCGGTGAGCCCTGGGGCGGCCCCGAGATGCTCGTCGAGGACCGCCGCGATGGTGTCGACAATGGCCAGGAACGACGTCTGACCGGCCAAGAAGGCACCGACCGCAACCTCGTTGGCCGCGTTGAAGACCGCCGGCGCAGTCCCGCCAGCAGCGCCGGCGCGTCGGGCCAGATCGACAGCTGGAAATGCTTCGGCGTCGAGGGGGCTGAACTCCCAGGTGGACGCGTTGGTCCAGTCCAAGGCTGGTGCGGCATCGGCCACTCGGTCCGGCCAGGAGAG
>JANLWJ010000472.1:0-1615 GCA_031364455.1 Actinomycetes bacterium
CTTCGCCGCCGGCTTCCGAACTTCACTCCTTCCCAGCGTTCGTTGGGGGCCTGACGCGTATACCTACTCCGATAATCCTCACGGCCTCCAGCGGCTCCGAGGCGTTGACTTCGGCAACGTGACCGGTGGTGCCGTTGACCGCCGGGGCCGAGTGCTGGTGCTCGGACGGCTCGACGGTCAGACCGCGGTGCTTCGGTTGACCCGCGACGGGCACATCGACCACAGCTACGGCACCAACGGCCTTGCCACTGTCTCAGTGGGCTCGAGTAGCCGCCCCCGCGACATCACCGTGCACGGCACCAACGCCCTGGTCGTCGGTAGCGCCACCACGAACGGAACCAAGCAGGGGTTTGCAGCCAAGATCACCGGGTACGGCTTCCGCGACCACACCTTCAGCGGCGACGGTATCCGCCGGATCGGCAAACCCGGCACGTTCGCCACCGCCGTAAATACCGCCGACGCCGGACGCTGGCTGGTCGGCTACGAATCGGGAGAACGAGCTGGCGTGACCAAGCTCGGTACCACGGGCGACCTCATACCGACCTTCGGCAGGGCCGGGCGCACCAGTGTCCGCTGCACACAGCCGCACCACAGGCATGTGGTGGACGCCCTTGCTACCGACCGCAGCAGCGGTCACCTCTCGCGCGTCACGCTGGCTATCTCCTGCGAGCGCAGCGGCGAGCTCCGCCGGCTCGCGGCCATGTGGCGCGCGGGAGGGAAGCCGATCACGTCGTTGCGTCCGCACGGCGTCGGACGCCTCCCCTGGGGCGCCAACACCCTCGACATCATCCACGGATGGCGACACCGACTGGTCGGGCTGAACTCGCGTTACCTGGTCCGGCTCCGCTAGCTGCCGTGTTCAGCAAGCTGCTCTCGGACCACGCTGTAGGCAAGGCCCGGGCTGTACCCCTTGCGCGCCAGCATGCTGACCAGACGCCTGGTCGCGGTGTCGGTGGCTACGCCACGCATGGACCGCAGCTTCTTGTCGACGAGCTCAGCAGCCGCCACACGTTCGGCGTCGGCGTCAACGCACTCGAGCAGCACCGCGTCGATGATCTCGGCGTCGATACCCTTCTCGCGGAGCTCACGCCGGAGCGCCGAGCCGGCCAGGCTTCGTGACCGCTGACGCGACTCCACCCAGCTACGGGCGAAGACGGCATCGTCGATGTACCCGAGCTCGGTAAACCGGTCGAGCGCTGCCTCGGCTGCACTTTCGGGAACGGCCCGTCGTGCCAGTACCTGGGAGAGCTGATGGCGGCTCTTGGCGCTGACGCTGAGCTGTCGCATCACGATCTGCTTGGCCACCTCGACCGGGTCGGCATCTGACTCGCGACCCTCAGGATCGGCAAGGGCTGCCGACTCAGGTGACCGATCGCGCGCCGCCCGTGCTCCCCAGGCCACGACTAGGCGTCGACGGGGGCTGGCTCGGCGAGGTCGACGTCACTGGCCTCTGCGTCGAGCTGTGGGCCGACTCCCAGCTTCTCCTTGATCTTCTTCTCGATCTCGTTGGCGAGGTCGGGGTTGTCGATCAGGAAGTTACGGGAGTCGGCCCACAGCTCGACGCAGAGGCCAGTGACGTCGACTTCACCGAGCCAGCCCCCGTTGACGCCTAGTC
>JANLWJ010000511.1:0-2335 GCA_031364455.1 Actinomycetes bacterium
CTGCACTTGGTTCTTTATGTGCAGTCCCGCCGCTTGCCAGCACTTCGCAAATTCCGGCGAAGCCTCCTGCATTTCAATGCTATGCACGACGATCTTCCCGCTCGGGCAGTGTCTCGTCAATGGTCTGGTTCATGACCGTCAGCGCGTGGCGCACGGTGAGCGCCGTGCCCTCGCAGTTGCGAAGTATCAGACGCAAATCTCATTCCGTGCTTTCAGATTGCCGGCGTGTTCTCATGTCGTCACCTTTTTGTTCTGGCGCATGTCATCGAGAAACTCCGAGGCTGGCTCGACGCTCGTCACCAGCAGATGGTCCCGCGCCCGCGTGCAGGCGACGTAGAGAAGATGGCGCTCGGTGTCATACACTTCCTGCAGATCGGCGTCGTCGCCGACCGTCTCGATGCGCTCCTGCAAGGGAATGATCTCGTCGTCGCAGGCCATCACGACTACGGCACGGAACTCCAGGCCCTTGGCGAGGTGCATGGTACTGATTGAGACATGACCGCTAACGGATTCGACGTGCTCATCAAGAATCTTGAATGCCAGGACAGATTCCTTGGCAGCGGCTTGGGCACGGTCCAGTTGCGCCGCGGATCGGACGAACACGCCGAACTCATGCGGCAGCACGCCGGCCTTGGTCTGCTCCGCAATCCAGTTACCGACAGTCTTGATTTCCTCGCTTTCGTCGTTGAGCGTGAGAATTACAGGCGAGGGGCCATTGAATACGGAAACCGTGTCGCTGCGGTCCTCGGTGTTGCCATCCACATCGGTCACCAACGGCCCCAGAAGTCGATCCGCCTGTGTGCGGATTTGGTGGGAGGTGCGGTAATTGACACGCAGGGTACGCGACCGCCCCCGAATGTCCACGCCCAGGCTCTTCCAGGAGAAGGGCTGCTGGAAAATACGCTGCCCGAGGTCGCCGGCGAAAAAGAGCGCGTTGGGGCGACTGCCACCCAAGGCCGCAAGAAACCGGAGATGAGCGGCGCTGATGTCCTGCGCTTCGTCCACGACCGCGAAGTCGAATACCACTTTCTTGTTCGTCGAGATCGCCACGGCCAATGCGGTGAAAAGCTCTGCGTGCGTAATCAGATTGCGTTCTCGTAGCCCGGCGCGAACGCGCTCGAAGATGGACCACAAGACTGTGCGCTGGGCTTCCGGCAATCGGGTCTTTCTGCCCAGTCGCACCACATCGCGATACGCCTCCCAGCTCTCCAGTTGCCAAGCATCCACGACCTGTTCCCATTCGGTGAGAAGAAAATGCACGCCAAATCTATGGCCCTCGACGGCACTGGCGGCCCCTTGCATCAGCTCGCGGACAATCTCTCGGCTGGCAATCGTCGGCGGCCCAATGTGCGCCTTGTAGAGCCGAAGACCGATGGCATTGATCGAATGAACATCGATCCGTTCCGCAAGACGCGGCTCGTTGCCCAGTAGTCGCCTCAATTTGGTTTGCAGTGCGCTCGCCAGCGCGTCGGAAAAGGTCGTCAACAGAATCCTGGCGTCGGGATGCTTCCGCGCCAGATGCGCGGCGCGATGCAGAGCGACGATGGTCTTGCCTGTGCCAGCCGAGCCGGAGACGCGCGCCGGACCGGTGTAGTCGCGCTCCACCCATTGCCGTTGCTCGGGATGCAGGAAGACGGTCCATTTCTCCCAGGGGAAGTCGAGGGCGCGCTGCAACTCCTCCACATTCGTCATCACGCGGAAGCGGCGCTGGGCATCGGGATGGTCGAAGGGATTCGCCGTGGCCACTGCAGGCTGGGGCACGCGGGGCTTGCCCCCAGTCGCCAGTTCCAGCAGCGCCTCCGCGGCCTCGGCGGGCAGATGATCGGCCAAGGCCAGCAGCGTATCCCCAGTGGCCCGCTTTACGTCATCAAGCCATTCGGCGGGGACACCATAGCCGAGCAGTTCATTATCGGTCGTGCCGGCGAATATCGGTTGCAGTGCAGGCGCAGGCTTCGGCGCCAGAACCAGTTCCGTCTGCACATAGACCGGAACAACGACCTCCTGCACCGTCTCACGTATTTCGACCAACTGCGCGGCCCCTGTCTTCGGGTGTGTCTCCAGTTTGCGCCGTTCCGCCCAGTCGTAGGCTTTGTCGTGGTGATCCACGAAGCAGAGCAGCAGGCTACTTTGTGTCTTGTGAACGATGAGCCGGATGTCGCTGCTCACCCGCACAGACCAGAAATTCTTATCCTTCGCCTTGGCGAGCTTGTGGAAGCTCAGTCCCGGACCCGCTGGATTCACCTGCAAGTCAAAGGCCGTGGTCTTGACGGCTTTCTGCTCGTCGCCGGTCAGGCGCGCGAGACTGTCGGTGAAAGTGTCGGCGATACGGAAGTCC
>JANLWJ010000522.1:0-2255 GCA_031364455.1 Actinomycetes bacterium
CGTCCTTCGCGCATGTTCCGGCCGCGCACCAGCGTTGCGCCGATCGCACGAGCCAGTTCTTCGGCACGTTCGTGGCCGGTGTGCGGCCAGACCGCGGCACCTCGCGCGACGGCAACCGCAACCGATGTCGAGAATGAGAAGACATCGACGAGTACGACGCACTCGCAGGACTCCGACAACATGCGAAGGCCCTGAGGGCCCCACTCCAATGAGACGGAGGCCGTCGCGGTCACGCGTCCACGACCCGAGCCCCGCCGACCGGGCCGACCGCTGACGTGACAGTGCGGCAGGTGCCCGACGCTGTGAGGGCCACAGCCAGGTCCAGGGCGTGCTCCTCATCACGCGCGAGGAAGGCACAGGTGGGTCCGGACCCGGAGACGAGGGCCCCGAGGGCGCCGTACTCGTCGCCAACATCGAGGGTCATTGCCAGACCCGGCCGTAACGAGACGGCGGCGCGCTGCAGATCGTTGTCGAGGGCGGCCCCAAGGGCGACGGCGTTGCCAGCCCGCAAAGCGCTCATCAAGGCATCTGACACTCGTGGTTCAGGTAGCACCGACGCGGCCCTGAGCCGGTCCAGCTCGGTGTAGACCTCAGGTGTCGACAGGCCCGTCTCAGCGAAGGCGAAGACCCAGTGGAAGTGCCCGCGGGCCAGCACCGGTGTCAGCTTCTCGCCGCGGCCAAGACCCATGGCGGTGTGCCCAACAAGTGCAAAGGGCACGTCACTTCCGATCCCGGCGGCCAGCTCGACGAGATCGTCGCGCTCCTGCCGGGCGTCCCAGAGGCGGTCCAGCGCCACCAGCGCACCGGCCGCATCGGCACTGCCACCGGCCATACCGGCAGCCACGGGTATCGCCTTGTGCACATGCAGGTGAGCGTGCGGCTCGATCCCCAGGTGTTCGGCGAGCGCACGTGCCGCGACCAGCACCAGGTTCGAGTCGTCGGTCGGGACGATCTCTGCGCCTTCGCCCTCGACGCTGACGGTCAGGTGGTCACCGGGCAGTGCGGTGACGTCGTCGAAGAGCGCTACCGCGTGGTACACCGTCGCCAGGTCATGAAAGCCGTCCGCACGTTCGGATCCGACGACCAGCTGCAGGTTCACCTTGGCGGGGACCCGCACCGTGACCGGGCTCACCCCTCACATCCTCTCGTCAGCCAGACCAGCAACACCTCGTACGGATCGAACCCGGCCAGTCTGTCAGCAACTATCACCGACCCGCAGCCGGGCGATGCTCGGCGATGGCGGCGAAGGCTTCGACGTCCAGCCGTTCACCACGCAGCGAGGGGTCGACGCCGGCCGAATGCAGAATCGCATCAGCGGCTTCGACTCCCCCTGACCAACGTGCCAGGGCCGAGCGCAGGCTCTTGCGTCGCTGGGAGAACGCGGCATCGATGCAGGCGAAGACGTCCTCCCTGGATGCGGTGGTCGGTGGCGCCGGGCGACGCCGGAAGCCGACCAGCCCGGAGTCGACGTTGGGCACCGGCCAGAAGACCGAACGCGGGACCCGTCCCTGCTGGCTGACGTCGGCGTACCAGGCAGCCTTGACGCTCGGGACGCCGTACGTTCGGCTACCCGGTGGCGCGGCCAAGCGCTCGGCGACCTCCCACTGCACCATGACAAGTCCGTGGTTGAGGGAGGGGAACTGGGCCAGCAGGTGAAGCAGGACCGGCACCGCAACGTTGTACGGGAGGTTGGCGACAAACGAGTCGGGCGGCGCCGGCAGCTCGGTCAGCTGCAGGGCGTCTCCGGTGATGACGGTCAGCCGGCTAGCCGCGTCTGGCATGTGATCGGCAACGGTGATGGGCAGCGCCTCGGACAGGGTCGCGTCGATCTCGACCGCGAGCACCTGAGCACCGGTCTCAAGCAGCCCAAGAGTGAGCGAGCCCAGACCCGGGCCAACCTCAAGGACCACCTCGCCCGGGCCGACGCCGGCGATGCGCACAATCCGCCGCACCGTGTTGGCGTCCACCACAAAGTTCTGGCCCCAACGCTTGGCGGGACGGACGTCAAGCTCTGCGGCGAGCCGGCGGATCGCCCCGGCACCGAGGAGCTGCACGTCGGCGCCCGGTGTCGTCACGCCGCCCAGTGTGCCCTCAGCTGAAGAGCAGCGGACCACAGACCGGCCACTGTCCTGAGCCGGACCGCTGATAGAGCACCTGGGCTCGGTACGTCTGTTCGTCGGGCGTCGCATCGATCGGGTTGCCCGTTCCGCCGACCGATACCCATGTCGAGAGCGAGAACTGGTAGAGCCCGTAGT
>JANLWJ010000548.1:0-4929 GCA_031364455.1 Actinomycetes bacterium
CTGAGAACTACCCCGACACACCCCGGACCGGGGATCCGATCGGCGGTTTGGACGCGGCCAACGCCGTGCCGGACGCATACGTGCTGCACGCGGGGACGCGGTCAGCTGCTGGCGAGGTGGTCAGCGCTGGGGGGCGGGTGCTGTCGGTCGTCGGGACGGGGACCGACCTCGCGGCAGCTCGCGTAGCGGCATACGCGGCAGTGGGAGAGGTGTCGCTGGCAGGCTCGCACCACCG
Source organism: Actinomycetes bacterium (assembly GCA_031364455.1). GTDB lineage: Bacteria > Actinomycetota > Actinomycetes > JAHEKZ01 > JAHEKZ01 > JAHEKZ01. Next base: position 236 of record JANLWJ010000548.1, read on the forward strand.
CAGCGACATCGCCGAGCAGGCGGCTTCAACCGGTCACATGCACTAGACATGCATCATGCATGCAATTAGCATGTAACCATGTCCAAGACCCTCCAGGTTCGCAGTGTCCCAGACGCTGTCCACGAGGCTTTGCGTCGTCGCGCGAACGAGTCGGGCGTCTCGCTATCGGAGTACGTCCTGCGCGAGATCCTCGCGAATGCGACCAAGCCGTCAAACGCCGACATCTTTGCTCGGCTCGCGCCGCTCCGCGTTGACATTGGAGTTGACGAGATCTTGGCTGCTGTTCACGCAGACCGCCGATGATCGTTGTTGACGCCTCGGCTGTGGTTCCCGCCCTCGTTTCAAGTGCCGGCTTCGGCGCCAGCGCCCGTGAGGTGCTGGGTGTGCATGTCGCCCAGTTAGCAGCGCCTGCTCTGCTCGACGTCGAGGTCAGCTCAGCGATTCGGAGGCTGGAGCGATCGGGCGAGATCCCCACGACTACCGCTGAGGGTGGGGTGGCGGTTCTGGCTGGGATGCGTATTGAAAGGTTCACGCATGAGCCCCTGCTCAGGAGAATGTGGGAGCTCCGCCACAACGTCACCTCCTATCACGCCGCTTATGTTGCCCTGGCCGAACGGCTTGACGCTCCCTTGGTAACGCTAGATGCACGCTTGGCAAAGGCGACCGGCATCCGGTGCGCGGTCAGGTTGCTTGGAACTTAAGCGATGAAGCGCTCGCCCGGTATCGACCGACGCCCAGATAACGCTCTGGTGCCCGCGTAGTAGGGATTTCGACCTCCCAGCGCATACCTGGGAGAATGCTCAAGTGACTCCGTCCCCCAAGCCGCAGATCCCCGACGTTCTCGCCTCCCGGTACGCGTCCGAAGCCATGGCGCGGATCTGGTCCCCTGAGCACAAGGTCGTCCTCGAACGCCAGCTGTGGCTCGCCGTGCTGGAGGCGCAGCGCGCCCTGGGCCTCGACGTCTCCCAGCAGGTCATCGACGACTACCGCGCCGTGGCCGACAGCGTCGACCTTGAGTCGATCGCCGCGCGCGAGCGTGTGACGCGCCACGACGTCAAGGCGCGCATCGAAGAGTTCTGTGCGCTCGCCGGTCACGAGCACATCCACAAGGGAATGACGTCACGCGACCTCACCGAGAACGTTGAGCAGCTGCAGGTGCGGTCCTCCCTGCTGCTGGTTCGTGACAAGACCGTGGCGACGCTCGCGCGATTGGCGACACTGGCGTCCGAGCACTCGACCCTCGTGATGGCCGGGCGCTCGCACAACGTGGCGGCTCAGGCCACCACTCTCGGCAAGCGGTTCGCTACGGCGGCCGACGAGCTGATGGTTGCCTACCAGCGCATCGACGACCTGATCGGGCGCTACCCACTGCGCGGTATCAAGGGCCCGGTCGGTACCAGCCAGGACATGCTCGACCTGCTCGGCGGTGACGCCAGCAAGGTGGCCGAACTCGAGATCGAGATATCGCGCTACCTCGGCTTCGAGCAGGTGCTCGACAGCGTTGGCCAGGTCTACCCGCGCTCGCTCGACTACGACGTCGTCAGTGCACTCGTCCAGTTGTCGGCTGCGCCCTCATCTTTGGCCAAGACCATTCGGTTGATGGCCGGCAATGAGCTCGTGACGGAAGGTTTCAAGGCCGGGCAGGTCGGCTCGTCGGCGATGCCACACAAGATGAACACCCGCTCGTGTGAGCGGGTCAACGGCTTCGCGGTCATCCTGCGTGGCTACGCATCGTTGGTCGGCGAGCTCGCCGGCGACCAGTGGAATGAAGGCGACGTCTCGTGCTCGGTGGTGCGACGAGTCGCGCTGGCCGACTCTTTCTTCGCGATCGACGGTCTCTTCGAGACGTTCCTCACGGTGCTCGACGAGTTCGGTGTCTTCCCTGCTGTTGTCCAGCGAGAGCTCCAGCGCTACCTGCCCTTCCTCGCCACCTCAAAGGTGCTGATGGCCTCCGTGCGTTCTGGCGTCGGACGCGAGAAGGCGCACGAGGTCATCAAGGAGCACGCAATTGCTGTTGCGCTCGAGATGCGTGAGAAGGGGGTCGACCGCAATGACCTGCTGGCACGACTGGCGGTCGACGAACGGCTCGGGCTCACGGCGTCCGACATCGATCAGCTTGTCGCCGAACCGCTGAGCTTTACCGGCACAGCCACCGATCAGGTGGCCGCTGTCGTGCGTGCAGTTGCTGCAGTTGCCGCTGAGTATCCGGAGGCTGCGGGCTACCGGCCCGGGGACATCCTGTGACCGCATCCCCGATGGCGAATGTGCCGGCAGCGCCGGAGCTGCCGGGTGTCAAGGCCGTGTACTCCGGCAAGGTGCGTGATCTCTACGAGTACCCCGACGGCTCGCTGCTCTTTGTCGCAAGCGACCGAATGTCGGCCTACGACTGGGTGTTGCCGACGACAATTCCCGACAAGGGCCGCATTCTCACAGCGATGACCCTCTGGTGGTTCGACCAGCTTGCCGAGCTGGCGCCGAACCACCTGCTGTCGACCGACGTCCCGGACGCTGTCTCCGGCCGTGCGATGGTGACGCGGCGGCTCGACATGTTCCCGGTCGAGTGTGTGGCGCGCGGATACCTGACCGGCTCAGGGCTCTCGGACTACGACGCAACTGGCTCGGTCTGCGGCAACGCGCTGCCAGGTGGGCTCCTCGACGGGTCGCGGTTGCCTGAGGCAATCTTCACTCCGGCTACGAAGGCCGACCTCGGTGACCATGACGAGAACGTCGACTTCGAGGCAGTCGTCAAGACTGTTGGGGTCGATGACGCCGAGGCATTGCGCGCGTTGACCCTGCAGGTCTATGCCCGCGCCGAAGAGATCGCCAGAGATCGAGGCATCATCGTCGCCGACACGAAGTTCGAGTTCGGCCGCGATCCCGCGTCCGGTGAGATTGTTCTCGCCGACGAGGTGCTTACTCCCGATTCGTCGCGTTTCTGGCCGGCCGTCCTCTGGGAACCCGGTCACGCGCAGCCGTCATACGACAAGCAGTACGTCCGCGACTGGCTGACGTCTTCGGCGTCCGGGTGGGACCGCCACTCCGGCGACGCCCCTCCGGCGCTGCCCGACGGCGTCGTCGAGCAGACCAGGTCCAAGTACGTCGAGGCGTACGAGCGCCTGACCGGCCGGCGCTTCGGCTAGGTCCTCATGAACATCCCCGCCGGCTATGAGGACTTGTTCGCCGATGACACCTGTTCCTTCCTGGCGCTGGCGACGGTTCGTCCGCACGGTTCGCCTGTCGTCGTTCCCGTCTGGTTCGTCGCCGACGGGGAAGGGCTGCTCTTCAGCACGGGGGCTGAGTCGCTCAAGGCGCGCGACATGAGGGAACGGCCGGTGGTCGCAGGGATGGTGATGGAAGAGGGAGAGCACGCGCGCTACGTCTCGGTCAGGGGTACCGCGCACGAGGTGCTCGACCCTGAGGCCGAGGGCCTCGACGCGCAGGCGGTCTATCGCCGCATCGTCCGCCGCTACGAAGGTCACGATCCCGTGGGTGAGCACACCGACGTCTTCTTCCGACTGACCCCCACGAAGGTCTCCGGCTACGACTACCGCGGCGACGACTACTGAGCCCGCCGACTGTCCCCTGGGAGGTCACCGAGGAGCGTCGAGTGTGCTGGTTCGTTCCGCGGTCGTAGTGCAGCCCGTATCCTGGACGCATGACATGGATGGTGACCGGCGGAGCCGGCTATATCGGCGCCCACATCGTGAAGTCCCTCAAGGAGTCCGGCCACGGAGTCGTCGCGTTCGACGATCTTTCGACCGGTGAGGCCCGCAAGGTGCCGCACGGCGTTCCACTGGTCGAGGCGTCAGTGCTGGATTCGGTCGCTGTCGAGAAGGTGATCCGCGAGCACAACGTGACGGGGGTCGTCCACATGGCGGCCAAGAAGGCGGTCGGCGAGTCCGTTGAACGTCCGCTCTACTACTACCGCGAGAACGTTGACGGTCTGCTCAGCCTGCTCGAAGCAATGGACGCGACCGGCGTCAAGAAGATGGTCTACAGCTCGTCAGCGGCCACCTTCGGCATGCCCGACAGCGACGACCCGCTCACCGAGGACTACCTCTGCCAGCCCATCAATCCCTACGGCGAGACCAAGCTCATCGGTGAGTGGTTGATGAGGGACGTCGCTACAGCCATCGGCCTTGACTGGGTGTCGCTGCGCTACTTCAACGTTGCCGGAGCAGGCGGGCCGGACCTCGGTGACACTGGTGTCTTCAACCTGATCCCGATGGTGTTCCGCGCGCTCTCCACGGGGAAGAACCCACAGGTGTTCGGTTCCGACTACCCAACTCCAGACGGCTCATGCATCCGTGACTACATCCACGTGACCGACCTGGCCGCCGCCCATGTGGCATCGGTCAAGCGCCTCGAGCAAGGCTCGGCGTCAGAGATCTACAACGTCGGTCGCGGCGAAGGCGTCTCGGTGATCGAAGTGATGGACGCCGTACGCGCGGCCACCGGCATCGAGTTCACCCACGACCTCGTCGCACGCCGCGGAGGGGACCCGGCGCGGCTGGTGGCGTCCGCCGACAAGATTCGCACCGACCTAGGTTGGTCGACGGAGTACGACCTGGCGGCCATGGTGACGAGCGCCTGGGAGGCGTGGCAAGCCAATCCGCCCGCCTGACGAGATCGGCGCTGCCCGAGGTGAGACTTGCATGAGCCTGAAGACCCTCCTCCCGGCCCTTCCGTTCATG
>JANLWJ010000030.1:0-6525 GCA_031364455.1 Actinomycetes bacterium
CGGCGGCGCCATCGCCGGCTATGCCGTCGTCAGCTCGGTCGAGGGACAGCTCGGTGTCTTCCGATCGGTGCTTCGCGCATCGGTCAGCTTCTTCCTCATGCCGCTCTGGGCGATCGGCATGGTGGGCACGGCGTTCCATCCGCTTCGGCGGTCTTGGGGCGACCGGATGCTGAGGTCGCGCGCGCCGTACCTCGTGCACGTCGAACACAAGACCGCTCGCCTGAGTTCGGACTGGGTCTAGCGAACGTCCCGGAACAGCGGGCTCCCACCCGGTGTTGGACACTGGTGCGGGACCGTTCGGTCCAGCACCTCCCACGATGGCCACCCAAGGAGCACGCGTGACCGACGGTCCGCTGATTGTCCAGAGCGACAAGACGTTGCTCCTGGAGGTCGAACACGCGCTCTCCGACGAGTGCCGACACGCGATCGCCCCCTTCGCAGAGCTCGAGCGTGCACCCGAGCATGTCCACACGTATCGCGTCACACCGCTAGGCCTTTGGAACGCGCGCGCAGCCGGCCATGACGCCGAGCAGGTGGTCGACACTCTGCTGAAGTACAGCCGCTACGCCGTTCCGCACGCACTGCTCGTCGACATCGCCGAGACGATGGCCCGCTACGGGCGTTTGCAGCTGATGGCGCACCCGACGCACGGGCTCGTGCTGCACACCAACGACCGACCGGTTCTCGAGGAAGTGCTGCGGTCGAAGAAGATCGCGCCACTTGTCGGTGAGCGGATCGACAAGGACTCCGTCGTCGTGCACCCGTCCGAGCGCGGGCACATCAAGCAGCTGCTGCTCAAGCTCGGCTGGCCGGCTGAAGACCTCGCCGGCTATGTCGACGGCGAGGCGCATGCGATCGCCTTGGACGAAGGTGACTGGCATCTGCGCGACTACCAGCGCCACGCCGCCGAGAACTTCTTCCACGGTGGCTCCGGCGTCGTCGTACTGCCCTGCGGAGCAGGCAAAACGATCGTTGGCGCAGCTGCAATGGCGATGGCACAGGCGACGACGTTGATCCTGGTGACCAACACCGTTGCCGCCCGACAGTGGCGCGACGAGCTGCTGCACCGAACCAGCCTCACCGAGGACGAGATCGGCGAGTACTCCGGCGCCAAGAAGGAGATCCGGCCGGTCACCATCGCCACGTATCAGGTGATGACGACCAAGCGGAAGGGCTCGTACGCGCACCTCGAGCTGTTCGACGCCCGAGACTGGGGGCTGATCCTCTACGACGAGGTGCACCTGCTCCCTGCCCCGATATTCCGTTTCACCGCCGACATCCAGGCCCGCCGCAGGCTCGGCCTCACCGCCACCCTCGTCCGCGAGGACGGGCGCGAGGGTGACGTCTTCTCGCTGATCGGCCCAAAACGCTTCGATGCACCGTGGAAAGAGATCGAGGCGCAGGGTTACATCGCTCCTGCAGAGTGCATCGAGGTCAGAGTCACCCTTCCCGAGCGCGAACGGTTGGCCTATGCCACCGCAGAGCCAGAGGAGCGGTACCGGCTCTGCTCAACGTCGCTGGAGAAGTCGCGTGTGGTCGAGCAGCTGGTCGAGCAGCACCGCGGACAGCCGATACTGGTGATCGGCCAGTACATCGACCAGCTCGATGAGCTCGCCGCACGCCTCGACGTTCCCGTCGTCAAGGGTGAGACGACAGTGAAGGAACGCGAACGGCTATTCAACGCCTTTCGCTCTGGCGAGATCACCACCCTCGTGGTCAGCAAGGTCGCGAACTTCTCCATTGACCTGCCAGAGGCCAGCGTGGCGATCCAGGTGTCGGGCGCCTTCGGGTCGCGGCAGGAGGAAGCGCAGCGCCTCGGACGCATTCTCCGCCCCAAGGCTGACGGTCGTTCCGCGCGGTTCTATGCAGTCGTGGCGCGCGACACAGTCGACCAGGACTTCGCCCAGCACCGCCAGCGGTTCCTCGCCGAGCAGGGGTACAGCTACACCATCACCGACGCCGACGATCTGCCGGCGGCCGACCTCGGATCGGCTGATGACCGCTGACGCTGACGAGGCGCTCGTCGACGCGAGGGCGCGCGTCCTGCACGACCTGTCCGCAACCCTGCCGACGACGCCCATCGTGATTGATGCCCTGGACACCGCTATCAGCGAGCGACGCGAGTGGGTCGAACCATGGCCAGAGGGTGCTGCGTTTCTGGCCTGCCTGGTGGCCCAGGACGTCCAGGAGGCCATCGCCCCAGCCGTGGGTCGCTGGCCGCGGTGCCGCACCAACGGCGACCACACCCTGCACGTCGAGCCTGATCTGGGCGAAGACCCGTCCTGGGTCTGCGAGGACTGTTCGGCCGTTGTTGCCGCAATCGGCGAACTCTGACGACGGTTCGCACGACACCTGAGCCGATTCGCGCCACACTGAGGCCCATGCGCGAGCCAACCGAACGCGAAGCACGCCTGCTCGATGCCGCCGTCGTCACCGGCGGGCTCGGCCCGAGGTACGCCCAGCCGCACCGGGAGTACCACAACCTCATGCACATCGAGGACGTCCTGCTACGTATCGAGGAGCTGGAGCCGCCGGCTGAGCACGAGCTCGCGCTCGCGCTTGCCGCCTGGTTCCACGACGCGGTCTACCAACCGGGCCAGGACGACAATGAGGACCGCAGCGCCTATGCGGCCTACGACGCCCTCGAGCAAGTCGGTGCCGACCCCGAGCTGATCGCCGAGGTCGTCCGGCTGATCCGCCTCACCGCGACCCACGCACCCGAAGACGACGATCTGGCCGGTGCTGTGCTCTGCGACGCCGACCTCGCGATCCTCGCTGCCGCGTCCGACCGCTACGCGCAGTACGGCACCGCCATCCGTCAGGAGTACGTCCACGTCCCCGATTCGGACTTCCGCGCTGGTCGAGCCAAGGCGCTGCGCAGCTTCCTCGACCGGCCGACGATCTACCGGACGGCGTATGGGCGCGAACACTGGGAAGCCGCAGCTCGCGCCAACATGTCCCGCGAGATTGCCGCGCTCGAGGGAACCGATGAGTGACAGCGCCGCTCATGTCGTCAGGCTGCGCATGGTCTGCTTCGACGCGATCGACCCACCTGCCCTTGCCGGGTTCTGGGCAAGCCTCCTTGGGGGTGAAATGTCCGTCGACAGTGAAGGCGACGCGTGGGTCACGGTGGGCGCCGGGCCTCGGCTGGATTTCCTGCGAGTACCAGAGGTCAAGACGCTGAAGAACCGGCTGCACCTGGACGTGGCGGTGACCGATGTGGCACTCGCCACCGCCGAGGCATTGGCGCTTGGGGCATCCTTGGCCGACGACATCTACAACGGTGGACGCTGGCAGGTACTCCGCGACCCAGAAGGCAACGAGTTCTGCCTGCTCCCGCCGGAACTCTCGTGACGGGATTTTACGGATGACGATCGTGAAGAGCTTGATGCCCGAGTGGACGCAGGGGTACTCCCGCAAGTACCTCGCCAAAGACATGGTGGCCGGGGCAACGCTTGCTGCAGTCGCCATCCCTGAGGTACTTGGGTACACCTCGATCTCGCAGACGCCTTTGGCGACTGGGCTGTACACGATCATCTTCCCGACCATGGTGTTCGCACTCTTCTGCTCGTCTCGGCTTCTCGTGGTCGGCGCGGACTCGGCAACCGCCGCCCTAATGTCGGCCGGCCTGCTCACCCTCGGGTCGGTGAACCTGACGCCGTACTCCGACAAGTGGGTTGCCTACACGAGCATGGTGGCGCTGACCTCTGCCGCCCTACTTCTGCTGGCCCGCGTCCTCAAACTTGGCTTCCTTGGTGACTTCTTGTCGGCATCGGTGCTGATCGGCTTTCTCACCGGCGTCGGGATCCAGGTGCTCAGCGGCCAGATCCCCGACATGCTCGGCATCCCCAAGGGAACGGGCAACTGGTTCGAGCAGCAGTGGGCTTGGATCACCTCGCTCGGTGACATCCAGTGGGAGACCGCCGCCTACGCCGCATTAACGCTTCTGATCATCGTCGGATTCAGGAAGTTTGCATCGCGCGTCCCCGGAGCACTGATCGCTGTCGTGATCCTCACCGGGATCTCGGCGGCAACCGGCGCAGCTTCGCAGGGAGTTGCCGTGGTCGGCGCTGTCCCGGCCGGCTTCCCTCCCGTCGGCCTCCCACAAGGCTTCAGCCTTTCGGAAGCCTTCTCAGTGCTGGGTATCGCCCTCTCCTGTCTGGTCCTGATCATCGCTCAGAGCGCAGCGACGGGCCGCAGCTTCGCGATGAAGCATGGCGACAAGGTGGACATCAACCGCGACATCGTTGGCCTCTCCGGGGCCAACCTCGCTGCTGGACTGACCGGAACCTTCGTGGTCAACGGGTCACCGACAAAGACCGAGATCCTCGACGAACAGCACGGCCGCTCGCAGGTCGCCAACCTCACCATGACCGCCATCGCGCTGTTGTTCACCATGTTCTTCACCTCGCTGTTGGCCGACATGCCCAAGGCCGTTCTGGCCGGCATCGTCTTCCTGATCGGCGTCGGTCTGATCGACGTTCTAGGGCTGCGCACGATCAAGAAGATGCGGATGAGCGAGTTCTGGATCGCGATCGCCACCACGGTTGTCGTGTTCGCCGTCGGCGTCGAACAGGGGATCATCGTCGCAATCGTCGTCTCCATCCTCGACATCATTCGGCGCCAGTACCGACCGGCCTCCTTCGTTGTCAGTGAGACCGATTCCGGAAAACCTGTCTTTACCAAGGCCGGCCCCGGCAAACAGAGTGAGCCGGGACTGGTGATCTTCCGCTACGACGCCGAGCTCTTCTACGCCAACGCCAATAGGTTCGTAGAAGACATCCAGGCCGTCGTTGTCGGGGCGCCTGACCCACTGCGCTGGGTAGTGGTCGACACAACCGCGATCACCGACCTCGACTACTCAGCCGGGATCGCTTTCAAGGGCCTGGCCAAGTACCTGGCGGCCAACGAAGTCGCACTCGGCGTCACCAGCGTCGATCCGGTGCTGCGGGAATCGATGAAGGTCTACGGTCTCGGGGATCTCATTCCGGCGTCGATGTCGTTCGACACCGTCGAGGACGCCATCGCCGGCTTCCGGTCGTCCCCCCGCACCTAGCCCTTGGCGCTGCGTGGACGCCGCCGCCGTAGCCCTGACGCGTTCAGCTTGGCCACCAGCTCGCGGGAGGTGACCGGCGTCGCGCCAGCGGCGATCAAGTCGTCGCGGCGATCGACGGGGATGTCGTAGTGGTCGCCGTCGAAGCCGCGCGCGGGGACGTCGAACGGGGTAACGAACGCGTGCAGCTCCTCGAACGAGGTGTCGCTGGCCAGGTGGCACCAGAACCGTCCATGCGCCGCAACCGCAGCGTCGTCGATGACGATCACGATGCAGCACCTACGAACTGGACACACGAGTAGACGACCATCTGCCCATCGAACCAGGTCGGGTCGATAATGGGGCACCGAACCGAACGGAGCCAGCCTCGTGACCGCCTTCCCCCGCCTGTTCTCACCGATCCAGATTGGCTCGGTCACCGTGAAGAACCGGATCCTGTCGTCGGGACACGACACCGTGATGGCCGAGGACGGCACGATCGGCGACCGGCTCGTTGCCTACCACGAGGCGCGCGCCAAAGGCGGCGCCGGACTGATCGTGGCGCAGGTCGCCGGCATCCACGAGACCGCAAAGTACTCCGCAAGCCTGCTCATGGCCCACACCGACGACTGCATCCCCGGGTATCGCGCGTTGGTCGATGCGGTGCGCCCATACGGCACGACGCTCTTCGGTCAGCTCTTTCACGACGGTCGCGAGATGATGGAGAGCCAGGACGGCTCGTTGTCGGTGGCGCTCGCCCCGTCGGCGGTGCCCACCGAACGCTTCCATGTTATGCCGCGGGCGATGCCGGTCCCGATGATCGAGGAGATCGTCGCGTGCTTCGGTACGGCAGCGGGCCGCCTGCAGGCCGCTGGGCTGGACGGCGTCGAGATCGTGGCCTCACACGGATACCTTCCTGCGCAGTTCCTCAACCCCCGGGTGAACCTGCGCGACGACCAGTACGGCGGGTCGCCGGAGAACCGGCTGCGCTTCCTTCGCGAGGTAATCGCGTCGGTCCGCGACCAGGTCGGGCGTGACTTTGTCGTCGGCATCCGCGTCTCCGCCTCCGAGGAGACCGACGATGGTCTGAGCACAGACGAGATGCTGGACGCTCTGCGCGTTCTGGACACTGACCAATCGATCGACTACGTCAGCGTCGTGGCTGGAACGTCCGCAACGCTCACCGGCTCTGACCACATCGCGCCGTCGATGAGCTTCGCACCCGCCTACGTTGCCCCGATGTCGGCACGAATCAAGGCCGTCGTCAGCGTCCCGGTCATGGTCGCCGGCCGGATCAACCAGCCGCAGGAGGGTGAGCAGGTGCTGGCCAGCGGCCAGGCCGACATGGTCGTCATGACCCGAGCCCTGATCTGCGACCCGCTGATGCCGGCCAAGGCCGAGCAGGGACTAGCTGACGAGATCCGCGCCTGCATCGGCTGCAACCAGGCGTGCATCGGCCACTTCCACGCTGGATACCCGATCTCGTGCATCCA
>JANLWJ010000037.1:0-2864 GCA_031364455.1 Actinomycetes bacterium
GGCGGTTCGGCGAGTCACTGCCCGCGCTGTTGAAGGGCATCTATTACGCGCACATGGGTTGGTTCTTCGACGTCGAACAGACGTCGAGACGCAAGTACGCCCCCGACCTCATGGACGACCCGGCGATGCGCCGGGTGTCGAACAACTTCGGGTGGCTGGTCGTTGCGTCAGTGTTCCTTCCAGCCATCCTCGGCGCTCTACTCACCTGGTCGTGGTGGGGCTTTCTCACCGGCCTTTTCTGGGGCGGCTTCGTGCGAATCGCGTTGGTGCACCACATCACGTGGTCGATCAACTCGATCTGCCACGTGATGGGCAACCAGCCCTTCAAGTCTCGCGACCGCTCCGGCAACGTCTGGTGGCTCGCCATCCCATCCTTCGGAGAGAGTTGGCACAACCTGCACCACGCCGACCCCACCTGCGCAAGGCACGGCGTCGAGAAGGGCCAGATAGACATCAGCGCCCGCCTCATCGCCTGGATGGAGAAGGCTGGCTGGGTCTGGGACGTTCGCTGGCCCAAGACCGAACGACTCGACTCGCGCCGGGCCTCATGACCGATCAACCCCAGGAGCGGCGACGCTCCCGGATGACCAGCGCTGCCCGTCGTGAACAGCTGCTGCAGGTCGGTCGCTCCTTGTTCGCCGAACGTGGCTTCGAGGCGACGTCGGTGGAGGAGATCGCCGCCAAAGCCGGCGTCTCCAAGCCAGTGGTCTACGAGCACTTTGGTGGCAAGGAGGGCCTGTACGCCGTCATTGTCGACCGGGAGATGCAAAAGCTCCTCGGGATGGTCGAGGGGGCGTTGACCGAGGACCACCCGCGCCGGCTGCTGGAGCAGGCCGCGCTTGCACTACTCACCTACATCGAGCAGGACACCGACGGCTTCCGCATCCTGGTCCGCGACTCACCGGTCGCACAGTCGACAGGGACGTTCGCCAGCCTGATCATCGACATCGCGGGGCAGGTCGAGCACCTGGTCGCTGCCGAGTTCAAGGCAAGAGGGCTGGACGCCAAGTTCGCCCCGATGTACTCCCAGATGCTGGTCGGGATGGTCGCCCTCACCGGCCAGTGGTGGGTCGACGTTCGCAAGCCCAAGAAGGCCGACGTCGCCGCCCACTTGGTGAATCTCGCCTGGAATGGGCTGCGGGGCCTTGAGGCGAAGCCGAAGCTCTCTGCCGATGGCTAGCGCTTTTGCCTGCGCGCAGAATGTCGCTCCTTCCGCGACCACCTGGCACGCACTAGCGTGCAGTTCATGAGCGATCAAACCCCACCGGACCCGTACGCCGTTCCCCCTGTCGGCGGCTTCCCGCCGCCGCCACCTGCCGCTGGCGTGCCCCCCGCAGCTCCACCAGGCGTCCCCGCCCCGGCTACCCCTCCTGGTGGGTACCCCCCGCCGCCACCTGCGGGCTACCCCGCCCCGACCTATCCCGCTGGTGGCTACCCAGGTGGCCAAGCCCCCAAGCCCGGCGCCGGGGGGCTCTCCATCGTTGCGCTCGTCATCGCCATCATTGCGCTCATCATCTGTTGGGTCCCCTTCCTCGGCGGTGGCGCAGCGCTGATCGCGCTCATCCTCGGCATCGTTGGCTGGGTGTCGTCGAAGAAGGCCGGGCGACCGGCTGGACTGGCCATTGCCGCCACGATCATCAGCGTGCTCGCGCTGATCGTCGGAATCGTCGTGAGCATCGCCTTCATCGTGCTGGCGGCCAAGGCCGCCGATGCCGACCAATACTGTAATCAGGTCTCCAGCACCCAAGCTGAGTACGACAAGTGCATCGAGGACGAGGTCGGCAGCTGGTTCGGGATCGATTCCACCTCGTGACACCGTGACTCAGGGCCAGACCGCCGCTCCAGGCCGCGATGAGGTCGACGACCTCGTCGCGGCGTGGCGGCGTGAGCGCCCCGACCTCGATGTCGCGCCCCTTGAGGTGCTGAGCCGGGTCACCCGCCTTGCCCGTCACCTCGACAGAGCGCGTGGCCAGGCCTTCAGCCGGCACGGCCTGGAGGGGTGGGAGTTCGACGTGCTCGCCGCGCTGCGGCGATCCGGCGAGCCGTACCGGCTCGCCCCCGGACGCCTTCTGCAGCAGACGCTCGTCACCTCAGGCACCATGACCAACCGGATCGACCGACTTGCAGCAAGCGGACTGGTCGAGCGACACCCTTCACTCGACGATCGCCGCAGCGTGATGGTGCAGTTGACCGAGGCCGGCGCCGCCAAGGTGGACGCTGCCCTCATCGACTTACTCGCCCATGAACGGACCATCTTGTCCGAGCTGGATGCCGAGGATGCCGACGCCCTCGCCTCCCTGCTGCGTCGGGTCCTGACGCCGTTCGACCACCCTGTTACGTCCTGAGCGTTCCGGCTGAGGGGACCCGCTCAGTCGGCCGCCACATAGCGTCCGTTCCGGAGCACCGGAACGACATCGTCGGAGTCGACCTCTTCAGCCAGACGCACGTCCTCACCGAACCCTCGCTCGACGAGGTCACGGCCCGACGGAACCTCGGCCAGCGATGCCCTGGCCCGGTAAGCAGCTGCCGCTGCACGGACCTCCGGGGACATCTGCGCTTCGCCACCGATATCGGCCATCCCGGCCGCGATCGCCCCGGCACCGATGAGGTCTTCGTAGCAGACCCGCATCGCCCCATCGGCCCACTCCTCACCGGCTGGGACAAGTCCAACTGTGGAGAATCTCCCCGTCAGCCAACGTGCCACCGCTGAGGCATTGCGCAGCGACCCAGCGACAACCGTCAGGCCTGACATGAGAGCCGCATGGGAGATCACCGACCCATTGTCCGATGGCATGATCAGGCGCTCGCCGTCTTCGACGGTGAGCAAGCTCGCCGGCGACATCGTGCGTCCTTCGCGCATGTTC
>JANLWJ010000038.1:0-2102 GCA_031364455.1 Actinomycetes bacterium
GATCCCAGCTAGGCCCGACTCTGCTTCGACACGGTAGGTGAACCGGGTGCCTTCGTCGGTGGGTTCCAACTTGCTGGTAGCCGAGAACTTCAGCTTGCCGCCGACCGTCGAGTAGGTCGCCAGAGCATCGAGCTCGAAGGCGGTCACCTCGGAGGTCCAGTCCAGTCGCTTCCCCAGCAGTTTGCTCACACCTTTGGTGCGCGTCCCAAGCCCAGGGTCACCATTACCGACCTGCTCGGCCTCAATCGTCATCGAATCCCAGATCGGCAGGTTCTCCGCCCGCACGATGTACGCGAACACCTCATGGGGTGGACGGGCAATGATGACGCTCTCCTCGACAACTGGCATGAGGCACCTTTTCCGGACGTGGGGCGCGGCTCGCCCGCTCACTTCACGATGCCTCAGCCGGCGTCCCGAGAGCGTTACGGCAGGTCAGGCTCTGGCGAGTACCTGCCCAGCGGCGTGCCAACCACCCATCCCGTGCACTCCCCCACCGGGGGGCGTTGACGACGAGCACATGAACAGCCCGGGAACCGGCGTAGCCCACGGAGACCTCGACAACACTGGTCGCGCGATGAACTGCCGCCAGTCGGACGCCCCACCTGCGATGTCACCGCCTACCTCGTTGGCGTTGTGTGCCTCGAGGGCGGCTGTGTCCATCGTGTGACGAGCCAGGATCCGGTCCTTGAAACCTGGGGCGAACCTCTCGATCTGCGCCTCGATCCGGTCGGTCATGTCGACCCGCGACCCGTTTGGCACGTGGCAGTAAGCCCATCCGGTGTGCTTGCCGTTCGGAGCGCGCGACGAGTCAGCTGTGCTGGCCTGCACGAAGAGCACATACGGGCGCTCGGGATGCTCACCGGCAGCCGTGAGCTTCTCGCTGAGCGCTACTTCGTCTGCCGTGCCGCAGACATGAACGGTGCCGGCACCTGCAAGTCGCTCAGCGCTCCACGGCACGGGACCATCCAGCGCCCAGTCGACCTTGAATACGCCCGGTCCGTACCTGAATCCCTCAAGACGCTTCCGGTAACCGGTCGGCAGGACCTCTCGCGCAACGTCAACGACCTGCCGTGGCGTGAGATCGAGGACGACGTTGGACTCCTTCAGCAGGTCGGTCACCGACGTCACCCGGTGTCCGGATACCACCTGGCCGCCCAGCGAACGCAAGCGCGCCACCAACGCGTCCGCAATGCTCTGCGAACCACCAACGGCCACCGGCCAGCCGACGCTGTGCGCGAGCCCACCGAGGAGCATGCCGAAGCCGGCTGTCGTCAGTGAGCTCAGCGACAACATGGAGTGGGCGGCAAGTCCGGCCAGAAGTGCGCGAGCAGGCTCCTCGCGAAAGGCGGCCCGCCCGACCCACCGTTCGGGCCAGGCTCCGACGCTGCCGTAGGCGGCCAGCGCAAGCGGCGCCTTGGGAGGGAAGTCCAACGGCGACAACAGACCGTCGACCAGGCGCTCACCGCCGCGCGAGACGCCGCCGACAATTCGTCTCCAGGCAGCGCCGTCGCGGCCGAGTTCGGCGGCAGTGCGATCGAGATCTCGGTAGACAACTCCCGCGGTGCGCTCATCCACCGGATGTCCAAAGGCTGCTGCGGGTTGAGCGAACACCAAGTCATCACGCGCGAGGTCTAGGGCTCGAAACGCCGGCGATGCCAGCGCCAGCGGATGGACACTTGAGCAGACGTCATGGTGGAACCCGGGAAGCGTGAGCTCCTCGGTCCGCAACCCCCCGCCAAGCTGGTCGGCCGCCTCGAACACGACGACCCGCTGTCCAGCCTCAGCAAGACGAATCGCTGCCACGAGGCCATTGGGGCCAGAACCGACCACAAACGCGTCGGCATCGGTACTCACTGCAGATCCCAACGTCGTCGAAGTGGGCGGCCAGCTGCTCGAGTCATCTGTCTCGCAACCAAAGGCCGGACACTGAGGGTTGCATGGTGCGGTCAAGGACCGCCAGGAGGTCTCCGGAGACGACGTCAGGGTCCACCTCGTCGCGCAACCGCTGGGCGAACGACTGCACCGTCTGCTCAGCGTCATAGCGCGACCGGTTGAAGCGTCGATCAACGATGGCCCGAGTGCGGACAAGCACCGGTCGGAAG
>JANLWJ010000144.1:0-5069 GCA_031364455.1 Actinomycetes bacterium
GTGACTTCCGGCTCGACCCCTCGCGGCGTCACGTCGCCGATGGCGCGCGCACCGAAGCCGTGGTGGAAGCGTTGGCGATCGCCTACACCTCGCTGGTGCGAGATGTTGCGCGTGAGCACGGCAGCGTGGCTCTCACTCTCGTTCCGCCGGCAGCGCTGGTGGGGACAATCGACCATCTGGTGCGCGAACAGGTTCGTGAGCGGCTGGCTCGGGCTGGTTGGGTGCCGCGCGCGCATGACGGCCGTCCGGAACGCCCCTCAGAGCTGGTCGCGCTCGAGCCATCTGAGTCGGGGGTCGTGCGGGTCCTGGCCGAGCATCTTGTCGACCTCGTCGACCCCGCTTGGGTAGGTGAGACGCTGCGCAGCCTGGGGCTTGTTACGAAACCGGTGTATGAGGTGTGGGACTCCCTGGCGTCGCTTGGGCTCTCGCCCGCACAGTGGCACGCGATCTACGACGAGGTTCAGCGGCTCGACTCCCGCTCATGGGAGGGGCTACCGGTGCCCCTCGCTGATGGCCGGGTCGTGCGCGGTGCCCGAACGACCATACTGGCGGGCGGTCACGGCGACGAGCTCGCACTGCTCGGTGTCGACGTCGTACACGCCGATGCCGAGCATCCACTGTTGGAGCGGCTCGGTACGCGTCCCCTCGATGTGACGTCGGTACTCGACAGCGCCTTCGTGCGGCGGGTCGCGGACGCCGTCGAGTTCGACCCGGTCGATGCGCGCGAGATGATCTCCGCCGCCGCTGGACTCCTGGTGGACACCGACGTCACTCCCGGCGGGCTCGTGGCGTTGGCCACTCTCCCGGTGCCGACGACCGATGGCGGGTGGTCGGCGGCAGCCTCGGTGGTTCTGCCAGGGTCTGCCCTCGACGCAGTCGCCTCATCTGGGGCGCCGCGACTGGCCGACGACCTGGCCGACACCGCATCTGCAGCGGCGTGGGCCGCACTCGGCGTCCTCACGGCACTGACGCCCGTCACGTTGCACGATCAGCCACTTGATCCCGAGTCCTGGGACGACCTGATGGCCGACGGTGCTGACTGGTGCTCGGCTGCAGCCGATCGCGCGGGTACCAACGACCCGGGTGGACTGCTCGCACCGGAGGTGACGATTCTTCGCGGCGTCGAGCTTGTGGAGGGCGCGTCGCTCGCTGATATCGCCGGGCTGCTCACCGAGCCTGAGGTCCGGCGCGCACTCATGTCTGCGACCGTTGTGCTGACCGGTGATGGACGCCGGGTCGCAGTCCCGTCTCCGGGATCCTGGTGGCTGAGCGAAGCGCCACTACTGGAGGGCCGAAGCCCGGTCGAGGTGCGCGTCCCCGGCGACGACCGCATTGCACCCTTCTTTCCCGTCGTCGAGCCACCAGAAGATGTCGGCCTCGACCTGCTCGAGGCGCTTGGTGTGCACACCACGCTCGAGCGGTGGTTGCGGTCGCCTGACGGCGTCAACGAGTTGCTCGACGCGATGGTTGATGACCGTGCTGAGATTGGTCCCGGCCTTCTGTCGGTGCTCTACGCGCAGATTGCGGCCACCGAACGCCCCGAGCTCGTCGACCCTCCGAGCCGAGTTCGCGCAATTGCCGATGAGGGCACAGTGATCACCGACGCTGAGGAAGCGATCGTGGCCATCGCACCCCATCACGCTCTCGTGCTTCGAACCCCTCACATCCCCGGCACCCGCGAGCTTGCCGAGGTGCTGGACCTCGACGTCAGCGACGACGCCTCGTGCTCGGCGTCGACGATCGCTGGCACCGGCGTCGAGCGGCCGGTGCCGCAGCTGCCGATGCTCGGTACGTCGCTAACGGCGTACCGCGAGCACGACGAGCTCTTTATCGACGACATCGCGGTCGACTGGTGGGTGACGGACGGCGGGGAGGTTCACGCGGCGACCATGGAAGGCCTGGCGCGCGCGTTGGCCTGGGCGAGTGGCCGGTGGTCGCTTCGCTTTGAGTTCGCGGCGTCTCTTGAGCGACCGGCGTCGGTCGGCTCTTTCGACGTCGAACGGCTTTACGACAGTTGACCTGGCGTCTGAGATGAGGTGATGCGGCGTCGGCGTCTGGTTGTCACCAGCAAGCCAAGAAGCCCGAGTACGAGTCCGGCAAAACAGGTCCAGATCCACCAAGTTCGGCCCTGCTCGTCGAGGGGGTCCCGGGCGACAAGTGTTGCGACCAGTGCCAGGGCCCAGAGCGCGGTACCGATCTGCACGGTGCGCACGGCATCGACGTCGAGCGGCTCGACGTGAGCTTTGGGGTGTGGCTTCTCCGCGGACACGTCGGTGACGATAGCCCACTCGCCCCGCGATCACTGTCGCCTAGGCTCGGTGATGTGAACCCTCGGACGCGTCGCTGGCTCGTGCCGCTGGCGTTGGTTGCGTTCGTCGTCGTCGTAGTGGTGGCCGCGCTGCGTTAGCAGTTGGTCGTTCATCTACCAGGCATACGCCTCCGGTGCGGTACCCCCAGGTCCTGGCCAGATCTCGTCGAGCTCGGCGAGTGCATCGTCGTCGAGCGTCACCTCGAGTGCGTGAAGGTTGCCGACGAGCTGAGCAGCAGTGCGTGGCCCAATGATCGGTGCGGTGACTCCCGGCTGAGCCAGCAGCCAGGCCAGTCCGACGTCGGCCGGTCGCTCGCCAAGGTCTCGACAGAAGGTCTCGTACTTCTCCACCTGCGGCCGGAACTTGGTGAGACGTTCCTGCGTCGTCTCGCCGACGGCTCGTCCTTCCTCAGCCTTCTGCAGGATGCCACCGAGAACTCCGCCGTAGAGAGGGGACCAGGGAATCACCCCGATTCCGTAGTGCTGCGCTGCGGGCAGCACCTCGAGCTCGATGGCGCGCACGGCCAAGTTGTAGATCGACTGCTCGCTTGCCAGGCCGAGCATCCCCAAGCGGCGCGCGGCTTCTTGCGCTTGCGCAAGGTGCCATCCGGCGAAGTTGGACGATCCGAAGTAGAGGACCTTTCCCTGTTGGCGCAGGACGCTGAAGGCCTCCCAGATCTCCTCCCACGGTGTGGAGCGGTCGACGTGGTGCATTTGGTAGAGGTCGATCCAGTCGGTCTGCATGCGCTTCAGCGAGGCGTCACAGGCACGGCGGATGTTCCGCGCGGACAGGAACGTGTCGTTCGGCCACTCGGTCATCGAGCCGTAAAGCTTGGTCGCAAGAACGACCTTGTCGCGGCGTTCGCCGCCCTGGGCAAACCAGGTACCGATGATCGTCTCGGTTGTGCCTCTTCCGATCTCCCAGCCGTAGACGTTGGCGGTGTCGAAGAAGTTGATCCCGGCCTCGAGGGCATGGTCCATGACGGCGTGCGACTCGGGCTCGGGCGTCTGTGGTCCGAAGTTCATGGTCCCGAGGCAGAGCCGCGAGACCTCCAGCCCAGTGCGTCCCAAGTGTGTGTAATCCATAGTGAGACAGTAGGGGCGTGTCCACCGACCTCGCCACCGCACAAGCAGAGGTCCAGCAGCGGGTCCTCGATGCGCAACGGCTGGTGCGGGCTACCGCAGGTGGTGCACTCCGTGGTCAGCGGCCCCGGTGGCGTCGGGTAGAGCTGCGCCCGGTCGATCTGAAGGGCGGCGCGCATCTGCAGGTCGTCGCCTACGACGAGCGTCAGTCGTTCACCAACAACTACAGCTGGGGCGCCGACGCCGAGCTGGCGGTCAGCGAACTCCTCAGCGAGCCGTTCGGACACTGGAACGTCGCAAGCACCGACGGAGAACTGGGCTATCGCGTGTCCAAGAGCGGGCGGGTCCTGGCGACCCGGTCCGCAACGGGGCAGGTCCGCGACGTCTCACACGACCGGACGAAGAACCGTCTCGTCGACCCGGCCACCCCCTTTCTGCGCGAGCTCGGCGTCACCGACCACTCAGGAGTCGTGCGGAAGTCGCGAGCCGACAAGTACCACCAGGTCGAGGAGTTCGTCCGGCTGCTCGACACCGCCGTTCGAGACGCACGCTCGGTGGGACGTCTGCAGCGCGAGCGGCTGCGGGTCGTTGACCTCGGGTGTGGCAACGCCTACCTCACTTTCGCCGCCTACCAGCACCTCACCGCAGGCCTTGGTCTATCGGTGGAGGTTGTCGGAGTTGACGTGAAGGACCAGGCGCGCCGACACAACGTCGACGTCGCTGAGCGGCTCGGCTGGACGACCGACGTGCAGTTCGTCGAGGGGACCATAGGGGACGCCGACGTCGCGCTGCCCGTCGATATCACTCTTGCGCTACATGCGTGCGACACCGCAACCGATGACGCTCTGGCGCGGGGAGTCGGCTGGAAGAGCGAGTTGATCCTGGCTGCCCCTTGTTGTCACCACGATATCCAGCGGCAGCTGCGGGAAGCCACCCCGCCAGCTCCCTACGGGCTCGTCACCCGTCACGGTCTGCTGCGGGAGCGCTGGGGTGATCTCGTCACCGATGCGCTCCGTGCCCAACTGCTGCGGCGCGAGGGGTACCGCACCGACCTGGTCGAGTTCGTCGACAGCCAGCACACCCCGCGCAACCTGCTGCTGCGGGCGCATCGCACCGGCTCGGCGTCCACGCCTGAGCAGGAGGCCGAGTACCAGCAGCTGGTGGACGACTGGAGCCTGCGGCCACGGCTGGCGACTCTGCTGGAAGACTTTCGTTAGCAGAAGTAATGAGTTATGCTAAGGATATGTCCCTTGCCACCACGAAGACCACCTCCACCGCGTCATCCAGTGGAGCGGCCGCACTGCCACTGGCTGGAGACCTACGGATCGCCGTCATGCGCTTGGCTCGCCGGCTTCGCCACGAGCGCGCCGACGTCGACCTGACCCTCACCCAGTTGTCTGCGCTCGCGGCGCTTGAGCGTTGCGGGCCAACGACCCCGGGCCACCTCGCCTCAGTTGAGCGGGTCCGCCCGCCATCGATGACCAGGGTCCTTGCCGGACTCAACGACCGCGGCCTCATTGTTCGCACCGCACACCCCACCGACGGCCGTCAGGTGCTGGTCGCGGTCACCGAAGACGCGCGCGCGATGCTGCGCGCCGACCGCCGGCGGCGTGAGGCGTGGTTGGCCCAACGGCTGGCCACCTTGGACGCCGACCAGCGTCGTGCCCTGCGCGAGGTC
>JANLWJ010000176.1:0-2638 GCA_031364455.1 Actinomycetes bacterium
ACCGCCTTGCGCTGGCTCATCGAAAGTCCCATGTCCGAGGCTGTCCCGACCAACGACCCAGCCTCCGGCAGGCGCACCGCTACGCGAGCATTTCTTCGTGAGGCAACGAATCACTTTCGCGGGCATATTTGATGAGTCAACTCGAACCCTTGACAAGCGGTTCTGACAGGCAGGATTGTCACAGTCTCATCCCCTCTGCGAGGCGGGCACCTTGATCAAGACCGTGACCGGGCTCCTCGCAGTACTCGCCGTATTCGGTTTCTGCTCCGCGGTGGCCGCCGAGCCGCCCCACGAGTCTGCCGCCGCGGTATCGCGCCAGGGAACCGCACCCAGACCGCCAGACATTGTTTGGATCGTCTCGGACGACCAACGGCGCGGGCTGATCGACGTCATGCCCGCGGTACAGCGTGAGCTACGCGATCGGGGCGTCCAGTACGTCAATGCCATGGTGCCCACGTCAATCTGTTGCCCATCCCGTGCCTCGATGCTTACGGGCATGTACTCCCATGGGACCGGGGTGTGGGACAACGGCTTGACTGAACAGACCACTTATCCAGGGGGCAATCGCGCATTCGTCCAAAACGGAAACTTGGACAAGACCATCGCGGTCGCCCTCGACGATGCGGGCTACCGAACGGGCCTCATCGGCAAGTACTTGAACCAGTACGGCATCGAAGCTGGGGCACCACCTGGGTGGGATGTCTGGCGCCCTTTCGAACATGGACCCTTCTACTACGACTACGACCTCAACGGGACGCACTACGGCTTCGACCCCTTCGACTATTCGACCGACGTCATCAGCCGACAGTCGGTCAGCGTAATTCGAAACACTGATCCGGACACGCCGCTCTTCCTCTTCATCACTCCGTACGGTCCCCATTGGCCATACACACCTGCACCGCGCTACAAGCAGGCGGACGTCGACAAGTTCATCCATCCGGAAGAGGACTTCGGCGCCTTGAACGAGCCGGAGGCCGAAGACAAGCCGGGGTGGGTCCAGAAGCTGGACCCACTGCCGGTCGACGACATCATGGCGGTGGCCACGGACCAGCACAGAACGGTCATGGCCGTCGACGATCTCGTCAACGACGTAATTGCAGCGCTACGAGCCCGGTCCGGAGACCTGCAGAACACGATGGTGATCTACATGTCCGACAACGGCTACCACTGGGGTGACCACCGGCTCCTCTCCAAGGACACGCCCTACGCATCGGCTACTGAGATACCCATGTTCATCCGCTACGACCCCGGGCTGGGCAGCGGCATCATCAACTCGCGCCTCGCTCTGAACCTCGATGTCACCGCGACCGTCGCGCAGGCGGCTGGTGTGCGTGGGAACATGCCGTGGTTGGAGGGCGAGTCACTACTGCGGCCCGCAGTGCGGGGTGGGTTCGTGCTCGAAGGAACATTTAGCAACCCCCATGAGCCGGACTTCGTGGAGCGCCCGCCCTACTGCGGGTGGCGGACTCGCGACAGTCTCTTTGTGCGGTACTCCACCGGCTTCGAGGAGTTCTACCGATACTCACTGGACCCCTATGAGCGGTTCAACCGGATCAAAGTGGATCTGTGGAAGCCCATGATCGACAATGTGCGTACCCGCGCCAGGAAGCACTGCGATCCCGAGCCACCCGGCTTCAACTGGAACTGAGGCCAGCACAGTTCTGCTCACGTTCGGGATCTCAGGGGCGCTGCGGACCCTCTCCGGCACCTGATGCCGCGATCGCGTCGGCAACGATCTGCAGGTCCTCGTCGTCGTACTCCAGCGTTGCGGCGTCCAGCCAGCCGTCGACCTGCGCCGCACTTCTGGCACCCACGATGGCCCCGGAGACCCCTGGCCAGGCGATGGTCCACGCAGCTGCAGCCGCAGCCGTCGTGACCCCGTGCCGCTCGGCAACTGTCGCCATTGCTTCTGCCACAGAGAGGTTGGCCTCCAGGTTCTCCGTGAAGTCGTCGTCACTCTTGCGCCAGTCGTCCTCGGGCAAGGACGCCACACGCTCGGCCGAGAACGCACCGGTGAGCAGGCCGGCATGCATCGGCGAGTAAACGATCACCCCGGTGTCGTGCTTGCGGCACCACGGCAGCAGATCGGCGCCAGCGCGCCGGTCGATCGCAGAGAACGGCGGCTGCAGCGTGCCAACGTGCCCGAGTGCCTCAGCGTGCTCAAGCTGATCCGTGTCGAAATTGCTGAGGCCGATGGCGCGGTAGAGCCCCTCGGCCTTCATGTCGAGCAGGGCTTGCCAGTAGACCTCGAGCGGGGCGCCGTCCTCGGCCTCCCAGTGCATCTGCATGAGGTCGACCGAGGCGGTGCCGAGCCGGCGCAGCGACGCGAGCACTTGCTCGCGCAACACCTTGGGGTCACCGGTGGCCAGTGGCTCCTCGGTGCGGATCTTGGGTTCGACGGGACCGCATTTGGTGAACACAAACGGGCGGTCGGCGTCGGAGAAAACCGAGAGCGCATCGCGGACGACCTCTTCGCTGTGGCCGTACCCGTAGACCCACGCGGTGTCGATCCAGTTGACGCCGCGCTCCACCGCTCGTCGGATCGCCGCGACGGACTCGGAGTCGTCCTGCGGTCCCCAGCCACCTGACCATCCGGTGCCACCGACCGCCCAGGCGCCGAACCCGACGCGAGTGATGT
>JANLWJ010000182.1:0-5356 GCA_031364455.1 Actinomycetes bacterium
ATTCGCCAACCAGACCATCGCCCAGATCGAACTCTTCACGAAGACTGCTGACTACCCGGTCGGCGTCTACACGCTGGCCAAGCACCTCGACGAGAAGGTTGCCCGGCTGCACCTCGACGCCCTGGGAATCTCGCTGACCGAGCTCACCGATGACCAGTCGGAGTACCTCGGGATTCCCAAGAGCGGGCCCTACAAGCCCGACCACTACCGCTACTGAGCCAGGAACCGGACCGGATGAAGTTCGGGGTGCTCGGCACCGGGGTAGTCGGGGAGACCCTCGGGTCGGCTTTCGTGAGCCTCGGCCATCAGGTTTGCATGGGGTCACGCTCGACGCCGAACGAGCGCGCGCAAGCGTGGGTCGCCGCTCGGGGTGGGGCCGCCAGCGCTGGAACGTTCGCGGAAGCCGCCGTGTTCGGCGAGATGGTGTTCAACTGCACTTCCGGCGTCCACTCCCTGGAGGCCTTGGATGCCGCTGGAGCAGATTCCTTGACCGGCAAGGTGTTAGTCGATGTGGCGAACCCTCTCGACTTCTCTGCCGGGTTCCCTCCGAGGCTCTCCGTGCTCGGTGATGACAGCCTGGGGGAGCAGATCCAGCGAGCGTTCCCCGATGCCCGGGTGGTCAAGGCCCTGAACACGGTGACGGCGTCGGTGATGGTCGATCCCGGGTCGCTCGGCGAGCAGACTGATCTCTTCGTCGCCGGAGAGGACGTCGACGCCAAGCGTGACGTGGTCGCGCTGCTCGAGGAACTGGGCTGGCGTCCGGAGCGCATCCGTGACTTCGGTGGCATCGCCGCAGCGCGCGTCACCGAGGGCTATCTCATGCTCTGGCTGGCGCTGATGGACACGCTCGGATCAGCAGCGTTCAACGTCCGTGTCGTCACTGCCGATGGACAACCGTGACCGACGTACCCACCGCCGCCCCTGGCTGGTATTCCGACCCCGCCTCGCCGTCCCTACAGAGGTACTGGGACGGCACCGCATGGACCGAGTCCACCGCACCCCTCGTGGTTGCTGACTCGGCAACGCCAGACGTCGAACCGGACACAGCCAGACGTGTTCACCAGGTCTATGGCCAGCCGTCTGGCACCTGGGGGTTCGGTGACGTCGGGTGGTTCGTCCTGGCCACGATCGCCACGATCCTGGCGAGTGTGCTGCTCGCCATCCCAGCTGTATTGATCTTTCGCGAGGCCTTCGACGCCGATGGGGCCATCAATGCCGAGACGGCTGCCGGTAGCTGGATCTTGACGGCAGCCCAGCTGCTCTTCTTCGCGGGTATGGCGGCGTGGCCGCTGATCGTGGCGTGGCGCAAGTCGTCGGGTTGGCGACACGCGTACGGCTTCGTGGTCAGCTGGCGTGCAATCGGGATCGGCCTGACCGGTGGGGTCGCGACGTTGATCGCCATGGTCGTTCTCACGAACCTGACGGCCAAGCTGCTGGACCAAGAGGTCACGTCCGCGGGAGCGGACGCGGCTGAGTCGATGACCGGTAGCACGGTGGCCTTTGTGATCTTTCTCGTGTTGATCGCGATCGGTGCACCTTTCGTCGAGGAACTGGCCTTCCGGGGACTGGTATGGGGTGCGGCGGTCAAGCGTGGCTGGTCGCCATGGCTGGCCACCGCTGTCGCCGGAGTCCCGTTCGCCCTGCTGCACGTCGAGCCGCTGAGAGTTGCACCGCTGCTGGCAGCCGGCATCGTGCTGGGGGTGGTCCGTCAGTACGGCGGGCTGAGTGCGGCAATGCTTGCGCACTGCGTGGTGAACACGATCGGCGTGATCGGTATCGCTACGACGTAACGTCGCGGCGTCGTTACTCAGGACGGTGCGGCAAACCCACCGTTTTCGCCCGGATCTTCCGGCCCGCTGAGCGCGGGCGGTCCCTTCGGCGCGGCTGGGCTTGGCGCGGCCGGAGCCGCTGACCAGCCTTCGGTTGCCGGTTCGCCCGCCTGTGCTCTTCGGGCGCGCTCGGCCAGGACAACGTTGAGGAACAGTTCGGCGCTCACTTCGGTCGGCGGCGGCGGAGAGACCTGGCCGGCCACTTCATTAGCCAGTGATCGTCCGATTGAGGAGCGTGCCTCGGCATTGAGCGAGTGTGCCCGCGAGAGGTACTGACGCGCGCTCATGGCGGTTGCCGACTGAAGCCGGCTCAGGTCGAGCGCGGCCGCCCACGGTTGCAGACTGGTGGGAACCCACAGTTGGGTCGTCAATGTCTGCGGCGCACGCTCGCGCACGACCACGGTCCCGGCCATGTAGTCACCCACTCGTTTGCCTTCAGGGGAGAGCAAGCTGGTGATGACGGCGACTGCTCCGAAGCAGATGTAGATCTCGACAACGGCCGCAAGGGCCCTGACCAGTGCATGACGGAAGCGAATCGCTCCTCCGTCGTTCCGGACCGCCCTGAGGCCGAGCGCGAGCTTGCCAACCGTGCGACCACGGGTCAGCGTCTCCATCGTTGCCGGATAGCCGACGAGCACGGCAATGGAGGCGACGAAGACGAAGACGAAGGCCAGTGCATCATCGGCAATGGAGGCAACGGCGCCGAGCAAGAAGGCGAGGACAAAGAGCGCAATGACCTGAAGGGTGACGTCGATCAGGAAGGCGAGGCTGCGGCTCGGGAGCTTGGCCAGTCGTAGGTCGACAACGACGGCGTCACCGGTGACGAGTCCTGAACCATCCCCGCCGCGGGTGTGCGCTCCCTGCGAAGACATGGGCCCCCTTCGGCCGCCAAGACGGGATCAGCAGCGACTGCTGTGGCGCTATTGTGCCGGATCAATGGACCTCGACCGCTTCGTCGCCACGCATCGCGCTGACTGGGAGCGACTGCGTCAGCTCACCCGGCGATCGCGACTGACCGGCGCCGAGGCCGATGAGTTCGTCGACCTCTATGGGCGCGCATCCACCGACCTGTCGGTTGTGCGGTCAGAGGCACCAGATCCTGCGCTCGTTGCCGAGCTCTCGACGCTCGTCGCCCGTGCCCGTGGAACGACGACGGGAACGCGACGCTTCAGCACCGACGACATCGGCCGCTACTTCGTGGTGACGTTCCCATTGGTCGTCTACCGGGCTCGGTGGTGGGTGGCCGGCGTCACCGTTGGGTTCTTGCTGGTGTCGTTCGGTGTCGGCGCTTGGGTCGCCGCCAACCCAGAGGTTCAGGGTGCGCTCGCCCCGCCTGCCTATGTCGAGCAGCTGGTCAATGAGGACTTCGAGAGCTACTACTCCTCTGACCCCGCGGCCTCCTTCGCTGCGCGAGTCTGGACGAACAACGCCTGGGTGGCGGCGCTATCGCTCGCCTTCGGGGGGTTTCTCGGGCTTCCCGTTCTGTGGGTGCTGTGGCAGAACGCATCCAATGTTGGAGTGGTCGGTGGGTTCATGGCAGCAGGAGGGCGTCTTGACCTCTTCTTCGGCCTGATCCTGCCGCACGGACTTCTCGAGCTGACCGCCGTCTTCGTCGCTTCGGCGCTCGGGCTCCGGCTCGGGTGGACGCTGATCGCTCCAGGTCCCAAGACCCGGGTCGACGCGTTTGCCTCCGAAGGTCGTTCGACGCTGTCAGCGGTGGTCGGCCTCACGGTGGTGCTCCTGGTGTCTGGGGTGATCGAGGCGTTCGTCACGCCGTCCGGGCTGC
Source organism: Actinomycetes bacterium (assembly GCA_031364455.1). Classification (GTDB taxonomy): domain Bacteria; phylum Actinomycetota; class Actinomycetes; order JAHEKZ01; family JAHEKZ01; genus JAHEKZ01. The sequence goes on from JANLWJ010000182.1 coordinate 3,616, forward strand.
CGACGTTGGTCAGAATCACCATCGGCGCGGTGGCGCTGGCAAGCTTTATCGGCTACGTGGCAGTGCTCGGCGGGCGTGCTGACAGAGCTGGGCTCAGTGCTGACCTGGGAGAGGACGACGTAGGTTCATCCCGACCGGTCGCGGCTTGAGCGCGCCAGACACGCGACCGGTTGGGCAGTTTTTACAGCCGCCCGGCAGCTTTGAGCGCGAGGTAGCGATCGGCGAGGGCAGGTGCGAGGTCGTCCGGAAGCGCATCGACAACTTCAACACCTGTTCGCGTGAGCTCGTCGGAGACTGCCCGCCTCTCGCGGGCGAATCCGGCGGCGGCTGCGGCGCGGTACGCCCCGGCGAGGTCACTTCGATCGGTGAGCATCGCCGCGACTGAGGGGTCGCTGGCCGCGGCGAGTACCACCTGATGCCGACGGGTCAGCTGCGGGAGTGTCGGCAGGACGCCGTGCCGCAACGGGGCGGGGTCCAGTGCAGTGAGCAGCACCACCAGGGATCGGTGTCTGGCGCGGCGGGTGATCTCGGCCACCAGGCGCGACCAGTCAGTCTCCACAAGGCTGGCGTCGACATTGGCGAGCATCGAGGTGGTTGCCGACATGAGGTCGGCGCCGGTGTGACCCTGGACGGCTCCACGAACGCCTCGGTCCCAGGCCAGCACGTCGACGCGATCTCCCGCGCGGCCGGCTAGTGCAGTGAGCAGGAGTGCTGCCTCGATACCGGCGTCGAGTCGAGGGGCGTCGCCGACCCGTCCGGCCGAGGTGCGGCCACAGTCGAGGACGATCAGCACGTGTCGGTCTCGCTCCGGACGCCAGGTGCGCACCATCACGTCGGAGGCGCGGGCGCTGGCCCGCCAGTCGATCGACCGCACATCGTCACCGACGACGTACTCACGAAGTGAGTCGAACTCACTGCCCTGACCCCGGTGCAGCACGATCGTGCGGCCTTCGAGGTCGCGGAGTCGAGCGAGCTTGCTCGGCAGGTGTTTGCGAGCGTCGAACGGGGGGAGCACATCGATGCGCCACGGCAGCGCAACGCTGCGCTGGCGAGCGGCCAGCCCCCATGGGCCCAGCGTGCGGATGGTCACCCGGTCGGCATGCGACGGTCCCCGGCGCGATGGCCAGGTGATCGTCGTGATGACTCGACGGTCCCCGGCCTCGATGGTGACGTCGTGGCGGCGTGGTGATGTAGGGGCCGATGGGGGCCACGCATCGCGGACCGAGCCGACGAAGCGACGACGCGACCGGTTAGCGAGGCGGAGCGTGAGACTAGCGGGATCTGCCACTCGGACCGCCGTGTCGCCGCTGCGGAAGATGTCGACGTCCTTCGGCGCAACCGCCCGCGCCAGGTCGACCGCGAGCATCGCCACCGTCGCGATCAGGAAGAGCCAGAAGGTCGACCACTGCGGTCGCGCTACCGGGACCAGACCGATGAGCGCGACGACGGCAACGGCACGGCCGGTGATGACCATGTCAGCGCGGTACCGGCACCGAGCTGAGGACCGAGTCGAGAACGCCGTCGGGCGACGTGCCTTCCAGCTGCGCCTCGGCACGTAGCTGTAGTCGGTGCCGCCACGTCGGCTTGGCGATCACCTTGACGTCATCGGGCGTGACGAAGTCGCGGGCGCTCAACCAGGCCCAGGCTCGGGCGGTGGCGAGCAGCGCCGTGCTGCCGCGCGGAGAGACTCCGAGCTGGACGGACGCGACAGTTCTGGTAGCGCGCGCCAGGTCGACCACGT
>JANLWJ010000293.1:0-6379 GCA_031364455.1 Actinomycetes bacterium
CCGACACTGACACCGCCGGTGGTGATCACCATGTCGGCGCGGATGAGCTGGTCCTCGATCGTCGTGATGAGCTGCTTGGGCTCATCCGGAACAAAGCCAATGCGGTAGGCAGTGGCCCCCGCGGCCTTTGCCGCAGCAGCAAGCATGAAGCTGTTGGAGTCGGGGATCTTGCCGCCGGCGATCGGCTCGCCCGGCTCGACGAGCTCGCTACCCGTGGACATCACGACCACTCGAGGTCGTGGGCGTACCAGCACCCTGGCCCGACCCACAGCCGCAAGCAACGCCAGCTGCGCTGGGCCGAGCCGAGTTCCCGCCGGTACGACAAGGTCGCCTTGCGCGGCATCCTCGCCCTGGAAGCGCACGAAAGCGTTCGGCTGCGGAGCCTTGGTGATCGAGACCTGAACGATGTCGCCGTCGGTCCACTCAACCGGGACAACCGCGTCGGCACCTGCGGGCATCGGACCGCCAGTCATGATCCGGGCGCACTGCCCTGGAGAGACCGCCAGCGCGCCGCTGTACCCAGCTGGAATATCACCGACAACGGGCAGCAGCACCGGCATCGACTCCGACGCTCCGGCTAGGTCGGCCGAGCGCACGGCGTAGCCGTCCATCGAGGAGTTCGTGAACGGTGGCAGGTCCCAGGTGGCGGTGACGTCCTCGCTCAGGGTGCAGCCATGCGCATCCAGCAACCGCAGCTCGAGCGGTGACAGGACGCCGACGGCTGCCAGGCAGTCAGCAAGGTGCTGGTCGACTGTCTTCATGATGTGGCCTGGTCTCCGGTCTCGGTGGAGCTATCGGCTGCCTGCTGCCGCTCGGCGACGAACTCACCGAGCCAGGCCAAGAACTCGGGCCCGAGGTCATCACGGTCGCTAGCGATCCGGACCACGGCCTTGAGGTAGTCGGCGCGGTCACCAGTGTCGTAGCGACGCCCGCGGAACACGACGCCGGACACGCCACCGCCGGCGTCTGCGGACATGGAGGCGAGGGTCTGGAGGGCATCGGTGAGCTGGATCTCGCCGCCGCGCCCAGGAGGCGTCTCGCGGAGCACGTCGAAGACTGCCGGGTCGAGCACATACCGACCGATCACAGCAAGGTTGCTCGGTGCCTCGTCCGCCGGTGGCTTCTCGACCAGGCCCGTCACCTGCACGACGTCATCTTCATCGGTGGCGGTCGCCGCTGCGCACCCGTAGAGGTGGATCTGGTGCTGCGGTACCTCCATCAACGCCACGACGCTGCCGCCCCGCTGCGCCTGCACCTCGAGCATCCGCGAGAGCAGCGGGTCGCGCGCGTCGATGAGGTCGTCGCCGAGCAGCACGGCGAACGGCTCGTTGCCGACGTGATGGGCGGCAACGAGCACCGCATGCCCGAGACCGCGGGGATCGCCTTGCCGTACGTAGTGAATGTGCGCGAGGTCGGTGGACTCGTGAACGCGGTCGATGCGTTCCTGGTCGCCCTTGGCCTCGAGCGACAGCTCCAGCTCGATGTTGCGGTCGAAGTGGTCCTCCAGCGGCCGCTTGTTACGTCCGGTGACCATGAGGACGTCGGAGAGGCCAGCCTGGACAGCTTCTTCCACGACGAACTGGATGGCTGGTTTGTCGACGACCGGCAGCATCTCTTTGGGGATCGCCTTGGTCGCAGGCAGGAATCGGGTACCGAGCCCTGCCACCGGAATCACAGCCTTGGTAGGGCGCCCAGTGCTCATGGCACGAATCTAGCGGTCGGCGACCCGCTCGGAGTCCACCGCCATCGACCAACGGTCCCGGCCGATGGCCTTGGCGGAGTACAGGGCCCGGTCGGCGGCTTGGATGAGCTCGCGGGAGGTCCCCCCGTGTTCGGGGTAGACCGCGCCGCCGATCGACACGGTTACCGTGAGCGGAACCTCGCTGTCATCAGCGGTGAAGGGCCGAGATCGAATGGCCGCACAAATCCGCTCGGCCAAGTTCTCTGCCCCGGCTGCCGATGTCTCAGGCAGGACCACCGCGAACTCCTCGCCGCCGTACCGCGCCAGGGTGTCGACCTCGCGGATCTCGGCCTGAACCCTCGCAGCGAACTCGCGCAGCACGGTGTCACCACGCGGGTGACCGTGCGCGTCGTTGACCCGCTTGAAGTGGTCCAGGTCAAGCATCAGGACCGACAGCGAGCGGTCGAACCGGTGGGCACGCTCGACCTCTCGGTTGAGGCTGGTCAGCAGGTAGCGGTAGTTCCACACGCCGGTCATCTGGTCGATGGTCGAGGCTCTGGTGGCCTCTGCGTGCAGCAACACGTTCTCGACGGCGATCGACGCTGGCCCAGCGAGCGCCTGAAGTGCAGACTCGGCCGCTGCATCGAAACCCTTGGGGTCAGTAGGCGCGAAGAGCGCGATGACGCCGAACACGTGTGGCGGCCTACGGAGCGGAACGGCAAGCACACTGCCGCTCTGCGGCTCGTTCCCACCAGGCATCAACTCCGGGGCAGAACCAAGTTCGCCCCGAACCGACAGCCCAGAAGCCGCAACGGCCCCGAGCAGCCCGTCACCAACGACCACCGCGCTCGGCACCATCAGCAAGCGGGTTCGCATGCCGTGCTCAGCATGCAGAGTCAGCCCACCGTGCTCGTCGCCGAGCATCACGACGCCGGCCTCGGCGCCGACACTGGTCATGGCCGTCTCAAGTACGACCGGTACCAGGGTCTCGAGGTCGAGGGTTGCCGACAGTGCCTCGCCGAGCCGGTCGAAGTTGGCCCGCAACGCGTCACGGCTGCCCTCCAGCTCGGTGACGTAGGTGAGCAGCTCGTCGGTCATGTGGTTGAACGCCCGCGCCAACCGACCCACCTCGTCCGAACGCCGAACCTCAATCGACTTGGTGAGGTCACCGGACGCCACGGCCTCGGCGGCATCGGTCACCTCCTCCAAGGGGCCAGTGAGGTCGCGGGCAATAGCCACGGCTGCGACGACGGCCACGACCAGGGAGACCAAGGCAATGAGGAAGACCGTCTGAACCAACAAGCCGCTGCCTGGAGTTGGGGTGGCAACGACGACGGTGAAGGGCATACCCGGTCCGGCCGGTGCCACCGCTGCCGTAACTCCGTTGTCGCTGACCACTCCACCCTCGACCGGCACACTGGCCGCCAGCTCTGGCGCCGCTGACAGATCGGTCGCCGGATCGCTGGTACTTGCGACGACGCGGCCGTCCAGAAGCAGCGCGACGTCGGCGGTGAAGCCGAGTCGGGATCGAAGGTCGTCGAGGTACGCCGCGTCGACAGCCTCGGCAGTGCGCACCGCTGAGAGCTCGGGGGTGTCAGCGGCGATGACCTGCAGCTCGGTAGTCAGTGCGGGCCCGCCCGCTTCACCAGCAGCGCAATCGCTCCACGGTTGGGTGATGAGGCCACCGGGTAGCTGACCTGCAGAACTCACGCCGTTGCCGCGGTCGTTGACCACCGAGACCCAGTCGGCCAGGCCGTCAGCGACCACCCTGCGGGTTGCCGTTGCCGGCGAGGTCGACCCGAGCATCCGCCCGGTCACCACCGCGGCGGACTGGACCTGGTCACACGTGTGGCTGATCTCGTTCGTGACCCCCGAGCGGGCACCGAGCACCAGGGTGTCGGCTCGATCGACCGCAGCCCTCGGGACGGCGTAGAGCACCAAGATTGCGGCAGCCACGAGCGGAACCAGCACCAGTGCCACCAGCACCAGCGCCAGACGTGTCCGCAGCGTCATCGGTCCTCCCCCATCATCATCGGTGCCGCAACCGACCGGTGACTAGGGCCATGATGGTCAGGTGACCCATATGGAGCAGCCCGGTGGGGCCCCCGCCCGTGACACGACTCGCCCCAGCGCTTCGGAGAAGACGCACCGTCGTGCCCTCATCCGCGACCTGCGTTCCCGGCGTCCGGCTGCTGAGCGCGCCGCCTTTGCTGTGCGGCTCGCAGGGTGGGTACCGCCAGAAGGGACCCGACGGGTCAGCTGCTTCGTCGGGGTCGGTGCCGAACCGGACACCGGTCCACTCATCGCCGCACTCGGTGAGCGCGGCATCGAGGTGCTCCTGCCCATCACCCTCGCCGACTTCTCGCTCGACTGGGCGCTCTACACCGGCGACGAAGAGCTCACCGATGCGCGGTACGGGTTGCGGGAGCCCACTGGGCTTCGCCTGGGCGCAGCAGCCCTCGCTGACGTCGACCTCGTCGTGGTTCCCGCGCTGGCCATTGACGAGGAAGGCCGCCGGCTTGGACAAGGGGCCGGCTGCTACGACCGGGCGCTCCTTCATGTGCGGGCACAGACTCCGGTGCTGGCCGTCGTCTTCGACGACGAACGACTCACCGATGCGCTTCCGGAGGAGCCTCACGACCGAAGGGTCGACGGCGTCCTCCCGTGAGTGGTTCGGCTGACCCCACGTGCTACTGGCTGTCGAGGATCAGCCTGTCTTCGGCGGCATCGCGGGTCGCCTCGGCAGAGAAGGGCCATGTATAGGTGTCCCCGTTGGCCCAGGCCGCGATTTGGTCGGTGTAGTTCGGGTCGAAGACGTGACCGCTCTGGCCGGTGAGCTGCACCCAGCGCGAGGCGTCGAGATTCTCGAGGTCGACCACCATCCGCATCGAGGGAACCCAGTCGACTCCGTAGCCCTCAGCCGGATTCCACCCCGTCGCGTTGACGATGCCATCACCGCCGGCGGTGTCATAAGGCCCGCGGTTGAAGAGCGCCTCCAGCGGGGCGACGCCACTGGAGCCGAACGTGGCGTTGGTGAGCTCGAGCTGGTGCAGGTCGCCCCAGCGCCATGCGGTCTGGTCGGCGCCCAGCTCTTCGGTGAGCTCGACAGTGGCGTCGTCCATCGCCGCTGCCATCACCTCGTCCCGCAGCTCCAGCTCGTCGGTGGTCCTTACGTCGTCCCACCAGATCGCCTGGCGGTCGTTGAGGATGACCTGGAGCACCTCGAACCAGCGATCGCCTCCGTCAGGGCGGAGGTCCCCGGTCAACTCATCGTGGAAGATCCCCGCGAGCAGATGGCGCCACACCGCGTTGTAGTAGGCAGCGGCGGCCGAGCCGGCGTCCTGTCGGTGGTCCCAGCCGGTCAGCATCTCGCGCGCACGCACGGTGTCGGTGTCGAGCAGCACGTCGTCGACCTGCATGAGCTCCTCGATGAGGATGGGGGCAAACTCGTTCGACGTGTCCGTCATCAACGCAGCTGCTGCCTCTGGGGTCAGCGGGTCGCTGGCCTCGATCAGGTCGACGAGTCGCTGGCTGCGGAAGCCGTACCCCCAGTCACGCGTCAGCAGGTAGGGGTAGCTCTCATCAACCACGGCTTGGTTGGCAGCAACGATGTACTGCTCGGGTGGGTCGTAGGTCCACGGCAGCTGCCCGAACGGGATGTAGCCGCCCCATCCGTAGGACGTACTCCAACCGGGGATCGGCGTGACACCTTCACCCTCCGTACGAATCGGGATCTTGCCCGGCATCTGGTAGCCGATATGGCCTTCGACGTCGGCGTAGAGCAGGTTCTGGCTCGGCACCTCGAACCAGACGGCTGCGCTACGGAACTCGCGAAAGTCGGTCGCCGCGTTGAGAGCGATGATGGCGTCTGCGGTACGTCCTGGAGTCAGTGCTGTCCACTGGAGGGCGAGCGCCACTTCGTTCGCCGTCCCCGGCAGATCGGCTGGGCTGAAGCCGTTCTCGATGATGCCACGGTGAGCGTCGCTGACATCGGACAGCAGCGGTCCCCACTCTGTAGCCCGCACGGTGATCTCGACAGGGTCACCTCCGGACACCTCGATCGTCTCGGTGCGAGTCTGCAGCGGGATGAGCCTTCCGTCGCGCACGTAGCGATCACCGTTGAGCGCCTCGTACGCGAGGTCGGCCACGTCTGATCCGTTGTTGGTAAATGCCCAGGCAATGTGCTCGTTGTGCCCGATGACCACGCCAGGGACACCGGAGAAGGTGAAGCCGCCAACCGAGTAGGGGCACGCCGCGTCGACCTGTCGGCACTGCAGGTTCATCTGGTACCAGATCCCGGGAAGACTCGGTGCCAGGTGCGGGTCGTTAGCCAGGAGCGCACCACCGGTCGCTGATCGTGCACCCGTGACTGCAAATGAGTTGGACCCGACGCCAGCGCCGTACTTCCCGAGCCACGCGTCGAGTCGCTCGGCTCCGCTCGTGGCGCCTGCGAAGAGCTCGGGCAAAAGGGGGGCAAGACCCGCTGTTGTCATGCGTTCAACGGGAACATTCGCCGGCCGGAACCGGCCACCGTCGACAGACCCCTGCGTGACGATTGTTTGATGTTCATCGAACGGGTACGCCGGATAGAGCTGGGCGACGCGCGACCTCACCGTCGGTAGAAGCAGTGCCCGGTCGGTCTCCTCGACGAGGTTGGCACGAAGATCCCAGGCCATCGCCTTCAGCCATGAGACCGAG
>JANLWJ010000303.1:0-8701 GCA_031364455.1 Actinomycetes bacterium
CAGGTGGCGGCGCTCAACTCTGATCCAACAGCGGAGCTGGTCTGCTGCGGGATCGACGTCCAGTACGGCGGCAGCTGCCATTCGCGCATTCTCGATCAACGAACGGTCACGCTCACCGACCTACTCAAGGACCGGCTGACCGAGCTGCACCCGTCGACCTTCGTCATGAAACGCAAAGCGGTGATCGATGGCTTCGGGCTCGTCGAGGAGGAGATCCCTGGAGGCTACGGAGAGGACTACGAGTTCTTGCTCCGCGCAGCCAGGAGTCACCCCATCGTCAACGTTCCCGAGGTCGGTGTCAGAGTCCTGTGGTCGAAGGGGTCGTACTTCACCGCGCGGTGGGCGACGATCCGCTCAGCACTTCCATGGTTGCTCGACCGGTATCCGGAGTTCAGTGAGGTCCCTGCTGGCGAGGCCCGCGTGATGGGTCAGATCGCGTTCGCCACGGCCGCAGACCACGAGCGACGCGCCGGCGCACGCTGGGCTATCAAGGCACTGAGGCGTCACCCGACAGAGCCGCGCGCCTATCTCGCGCTGGGCGTGGCAGCGAGGGTCCTATCGCCGAACTGGGTGCTGCGCCAGCTACACCGGACCGGCCGTGGTCTCTGATTAACCCCGCACCAGCGGCGCTAGTCCTTCACCACCGAACGCCAGGCCAGCCGGGATGGAAGGTCACGCAGCTGGTAGTTCTCGTTCGGGATCTTCGCATCCCAGTAGCTGACGAATGCTGCGCTCTGTCCCGCGGCAAACCGCGCGACCTCCACTAGCCACCGTGCTCGCCGGCTCCCCTCGTCACCGGGAACGAGCACGCTGCCAACCTCGGCGATAGCGAAGCGATTGCCTAACCGCTTGGTTGTGGCGGCGGCCGGCCCGAAGATCTCCCGAGGTTCGGCGTACCCCGATGAGCCCGGCGGGTTGTAGCCGTCCCAGGCGATCACGTCGATGAAGTCTCCCGGGTAGTAGTCGCGGACCCGACGTCCCGAGGCCGACTCCGCGGTCCACGCCATCAGTACCAGCGTGGGGTGCAGGTTGGCACCACCGACGCGACGAGCGATGGCGTGGATGTGCCGCCAGGCCGCGCGGTACCGCCGGGCTGAGACGTCGCCGCCGGCGACGTCGTCCTCCGGCTCGTGCCAGTAGGTCCACCAGATCGGATCTCCCCCGGGCGCATGGCGAAACCAGGCGCGAAGGGTGCGGTCGTGCTGGCCGGAGAGCACCTGCGCCGCCGGAGCGACGAAGGAAACAGACAAGGGCCGGTTGACGTCGCCGAGTTGGCCGCTCCAGCCATCACGGATCACCGGCTCGAAGACCCGCACAACCTCCATGCGCGAGTACCGCCGGTCCGACCGACGCAGTGCACGCTGCCACTCAAGACGCCCCTCGTCCACGCTGGCGCCGAAACGGGTGCCGGCAAGGGTGCGATCAGAGGCTCTTGGCAGCGGACTGCGCGTTAGGCGAATGCTGTCGACCAGGAGTGCACCACCTCGAGGAACGTCCAAGGCCCGGACAGTCAGGTCGGTGTGCCGAACGTCCTGACGTGAGGTGAAGGGAACGCTCACCTTGTCCCAGTGGCGGTCGCGCAGACGTTTGCCCTGCCAGGCCGTCGGGCCACGTCCAGAGCCGGTGCGCTCCCCGAGCGAGAGTCGGACAGTCAGCGGACCAGTCCGCAAAGCACGCGACGTCGCCCGCACCCACGCTGTCGCCGTGTACCTCGCCCTGGCATGGGTTGACCGAACCAAAGCCGGAGCGTCGGTGATCCCCACGGTGGCGGCCCGACGTTTCGGTGGCCGCAGGCGAGCGGCCGAGCTACCCGAGCCGCGACCGTGATTGACGCGGTCCAGCCGGGTCGCGTCAGTAGTTTTCGCCCAACCGCGCAGCGATCGTTCGAACGACGATCCGTCGAAGACGCGGGAGGGCTTCGCTTCCGAATGGGCCATGACGGCCAGGGGGAGAAGCCCGGCCGCGAGGACCACCACCACTGCAGTCACCCCGCGACGCCGTGCGGTCTCCATCACGCAGCTTCCTTCTGGGTCGGTCGGATCAGGTACCTGTCAGTCATTGAACCGCGACTGCGCCAGGTCGAGCCCCTCGTCCATCAGCGCAGTCACTGCGTCCGCGACGCGAGCTACCAGCACGGGGACATCGGCCCGCTCGGCCGCCGCAAAGTCACGCAGGACGAAGGCGGCCGGGTCCATCCGCCCAGGTGGGCGGCCGATCCCCACCCTGGCCCGATAGAAGTCGCCGGTACCCAGCGATCGCCGCATCGACTTCAACCCGTTGTGGCCGTTGTCTCCACCACCGAGCTTGAGCCGAAGCGAACCAAACGGCAGGTCGAGCTCGTCGTGCACGGCGATGACACGGTCAGGAGTCACCTTGTAGAACGAGCAGAGCGAGGCAACAGCCTGTCCGCTGTCGTTCATATAGGTGGTGGGCTTGACGAGCACGACGCGGTGGTCGTCGACCCGGCCCTCCCATGTGAGGGCCTTGGCGCGCCTGTTCGCCTTGAACTTGCCTGGTCCTGCCAGCGCCTCGACGACCTGGAACCCGACGTTGTGGCGGTTGCCCGCGTACTCCGGACCTGGGTTGCCTAGGCCGACGACGACCCAGGGGCGATCGCTTCCACCTCCGGCGTCCCCCGCACGCCCGCGGCCGATCAGATTTCATCCTCCGCCGGCGCAGCAGCTGCAGCGGACGCCTCAGAAGCTGCAGCGGCAGCTGCGAGGTCTGCTGCCTCATCGGCCTCTGCAGCAGCTGACTGCGCACCGAGTACGTGGAGGAGCACCAGATCGGGATCGGCGACCAGCACAACGCCCTGGGGCAGTGCAACATCGGATGCACGCACGCTGCTACCGACCTCGAGGCCCTCGACGTCAACAGAGAGCTCGTTGGGGATCTTGGTGGCGTCGGCCTCGATGGCAATCGTGTCGTGCACGTGCTCGAGGAGGCCTCCTGGAGCGATCTTGCCGTCGATGCGCACGACGACCTCGACCGTCACCTTCTCGCCGGAGCGAACAGCAACCAGGTCGACGTGCTCAATCCCGTGACGCACCGGATCGCGTTGCACCGACTTGGGGAGCACCAGCTGGGCTCCATCGTCGAGCTGGAGGGAGAGCAAGGCGTTGGACTGCTTCAGGGCGAGCATCAGCTCGTGGGCAGGTAGCGCCAGGTGCTGAGTGGCCTCGCCATGTCCGTAGACGACGACGGGGATCTTCTTGTCGCGGCGGAGCCGACGTGCGGCGCCCTTGCCGAACTCAGTACGACGCTCGGCGGCGATGACGATCTCTGACACGGCTTGGCTCCTGACGGCGGGCGATGGCTGGCGGTGTCTTGGCGGGGGCGATCTGCGGACCAAGCCGCACTCGCGCTCACAGCGCCAGCACCGCGCCGATCACGGGTACCTGCCAGTCGCAGACCCCAGAGTCGAGATCCTTTGACCGGCCCAGCACACCCTCGCCGAGACCCCACAAGTCTAGCCGGGCCCCCAGGGGTCACCAAAACCAGGCGACCGCTCAGATCGGGTCGTGCGCGCCGACGCCGGTCACGACGCCCCGCCAGGCTTGCTGGGACGCGGTATCGAGGAGGCGGAACTCGCCACCCACCACCGAGTCGAAGTAGCAGGCAAAGGTCGCGTCGTGGTCTTGCAGCCATCGCCCGACCGAGGTGAGCCATACCGCGCGCTGAGCCCCGTCCGGGTCACCGGCGACCAGCAGGGAGCCGGTCTCAGCCACCCCGAACTGGAGGCCAAGACCACGGGTGGTGGCCAGTGCCCTGCCGTAGATGTCCTCAGGCTTGGCGTACGCGCTGGACGAGCTCGAGAAGCTGTAGCAGTCCCACGCGAGAGCCTCAACGACGTCGCTGCCCGGGAAGTAGTTCTCGAAGGTCCGCCCCGACCGCGGGTTGACCGTCCAGCACATTAAGACAACGGTGTTGTGCAGCCGAGGGTTGCTCGCCGCGTTGGCCAGGCCGGCAATGTGGCGGTAGGCATCGCGCCACTGCTGTGCGGTGAACGAACCGTCTTCCACGTCATCCTCAGGCTCGTGCCAGTACGTCCACCAGATGTCCCGGTTCTTCGGTGCTGTCGCGAACCAGTTGGAGAGGTAGGCGTCATGCTTGCCCGCGATCACATCAGTCGGGTTGGCCTTGAAGGAAACGACAATCGGGCCACCCACCTGGCCGGCTCGACCTGGCCATGCACTCGGGAGGCCGGGGTAGAAGACGCGCACGACCTCCATCCCGCCATACGTCGCATTCGAGTCGGCGACAGCCTGGGTCCACGTGCGGCCGTTCTCGTAGACGCTGGCGCCGAAGAGAGTGTCCCCGGCGGCGCTCGTCGGTGACGGGGTTGTCGATACGGTTGGTGTTGGTGTTGGTGTTGGTGTTGGTGTTGGTGCAGTAGCAGTCGGGCTCGCCGTAGCCGTCGGTGTCGGCGTCGGCGAGACCAAGGACCCCTTGACCGGCTGAAGGCGGACCCGGTCGACCTTCAGGCCATGGCCGTCGCCGATGTGCCGCGCCGTCAGGGACAGCTGGAGCGCAAGGTTCCCTTCCACGGCGCGGGTCAGGAAAGTGACCCGGCTCCAATGGTCGCGCCGCGCAGTGAACGCCTCGCTGCGCCGTGACGAGACGGCGTTCTGTTTCCACTCAAAGAGCTCGAAGACGCCTTTGACCGGTCGTCCGGTGGCTCGCACCCAGACCGACGCTTGGTACTGCAGGCCTTGGACCGAGCGCGGAGCGGTCACCCGCTCGTCACGAAGGTGAGTTGTCCGGTACTGCCTCGTCCGCATCGCGGCCGCCTGGCGACTCCCCCACACCCCGCCCGACGAGATCTCCAGCGCGCCTCCGTTGCCCTTCGAACGAGCCCAACTGTTGAACCCGCTCGAGAAGCCGGAGTTCTTGATGAGGTTCGACCCGAGCGTCGTGCGCTCGACCGCGTCGGGCGCCCCGGCCGGCGCGGCCGAAGAAGGGGCGACCATCGCCGCCACTCCCAGGCCAGCGGTGAGCGCAAGCGCCAGGCTGACACCGGCGACTCGGGTGTACGGGTGAGGGGTGGTACTGGTCATTCGGCTGCTCCCAGCTGTGCGTCTAACCGCACATCGGGGAGGACCGGGGAGGCCTTGACGCCACAGCTGCCGAGTTGGGCCAACTGGGTGGGCTAAACCGGACGACGCCGTCCGGGCGTTAGCCCAAGTGGGGGACGTTAGACGGGCAGGCACGGGCCGAACTTGCGGGCGAAGCGAGGTCAGCTAGGCGTTGCCGTCGAAGAGGCTCGTAACCGATCCGTCGTCGAAGACCTCGCGGATCGCAACCATGTGATGGTTCATCTCGGCAATCCGTCACTGGCAGCACCACCGATGTGACTCGACATCCAAAGGTGGATTTCCTGCGAATGGGGGATTTCCTGCGCTTCCGAGCCGCAATTCCTCGGCAAAGCGCAGGCAATCCGCCACTCCTTGGGTCCGATCGCCACTGCTGGGACTCGGGCGAATGAGACCCCAACGAACGGCCGGGGGCGACTAGGCGTTGCCGTCGAAGAGGCTCGTGACCGATCCGTCGTCGAAGACCTCGCGGATCGCCCGCGCCAGCATCGGTGCGATCGGTAGGACGGTCAGCTTGTCGTAGCGCATCTCGTCGGCGATCGGAAGCGTGTCGGTGACGACGACTTCGGAGACACGGCTGTTCTTGAGCCGGTCGATTGCCGGCCCGCTGAAGATGCCATGGGTGGCAGTGACGATGACTTCGGCGGCGCCCTGGTCGAAGAGCGTCTCAGCTGCCTTCACGATCGTTCCACCGGTGTCGATCATGTCGTCGACCAGCACACAGATCCGCCCCTTGACGTCACCGACCACCTCAAGGACCTTGACCTCATTCGGAACATCGGGATCGCGCCGCTTGTGAATGATCGCCAGTGGGCTGCCCAACCGGTCAGTCCACCGTTCGGCAACGCGAACGCGACCGGCGTCTGGCGAGACCACCGTGATCCTGGAACGGTCGGCGACCCGACTGGCCACGTAGTGCGCCAACGTCTCGAGCGCGAAGAGGTGGTCGACAGCCCCGACGAAGAAGCCCTGAATCTGTGAGGTGTGCAGCTCGACCCCCAACAGGCGATTGGCTCCAGCGGTCTTGAACAGGTCAGCCATCAGCCTGGCTGAGATTGGCTCACGTCCGCGGTGCTTCTTGTCCTGGCGGGCGTAGCCGTAGAACGGGGCGACAACTGTGATGCGCTTGGCCGACGCACGCTTGAGCGCGTCAACCATGATCAGCTGCTCCATGATCCACGTGTTCACCGGTGTGGTGTGCGACTGGATGACGAAGGCATCCGATCCACGGACCGACTGTTCGTAGCGGACGAAGATCTCACCGTTGGCAAAGTCGAACAGCGATGTTGGCGTCAGTTCGGTGTCGAGCTCGCGAGCGACGTCATCGGCCAGCTCGGGATGGCCGCGGCCGGAGAACAGCATGAGCTTCTTGGAGTTGGTGGACTCGATCATGAGCCAGTGCCTTCCGGTTCGTCGCGACCGTCGCCTGTTCCCTCTGGTGCATTCTCTCCTGCCACCGTCGCTGTGTCATCGGTGGGCTGCTCACCGGCGCCCTGCTGTGCCAGCTCAGCGGCCCGAGCGGAGGCCGAGCCACCACGCTTGCGCAGCACCCAGTCGCGGATCGTGCGCTGCCGAGCCCGCCCCACACCCATGGCACCGGGTGGAACGTCGTCGGTGATGACCGAGCCGGCTGCGGTGTAGGCCCCGTCTCCGATGGTCACCGGCGCCACGAGCATCGTGTCGCTGCCAATTCTGACGTGGTCACCGATCACCGTGCGGTGCTTGGCGACACCGTCGTAGTTCACGAAGACGGTCGCAGCCCCGATATTCGAGCCAACACCGATCTCGGCATCCCCGACGTAGGAAAGGTGCGGGATCTTCGAGCCATCACCCACCTTGACGTTCTTCGCCTCGACGAAGGCCCCAGCCCGTGCGCCGGATCCGAGCTCGGTACCAGGTCGTAGGTACGTATACGGCCCAACGCTGGCATCGGGGCCGACCACAGCGCGGTCAGCTGTCGTGAACCGCACCGTCGCGTTGGCACCAATCGTTGAGTCGATGAGCTGTGAGCCTGGGCCGATCTCGGCACCGGCCCCCACGGTGGTGACGCCTTCGAGCAGGGTCCACGGGTGAATCACCGCGTCAGCCTCGAGATGGACGTCTACTCCGATCACGGTCGTCGCGGGATCGATGATTGCGACACCGGCGCGCATCCACCCTTCGTTGATCCGGTCGCGCATCACCGAACGCGCTTCGGCCAGCTGCACGCGGTCGTTGACCCCCATGACCTCATCCGGGTCGGTCACCGCTACGCCCTGAACTGTGGCCCCATCCTTGACGAGAATGCTGACAACGTCGGTGAGGTACTCCTCACCCTGGCTGTTGTCGGTGGAGAGCCTCTCGAGCGCCGATCGCAGCGACGCCGCATCGAACACGTAGATGCCGGAGTTGATCTCATCAAGTGCCAACGTGGCCCCATCAGCGTCCCGGTGCTCGACGATTCCGAGCACGCCGCCGTCGTCTGCACGCACAATCCGGCCGTAGCCCGTCGGGTCGGCCAGGTGGGCGGTCAGCACAGTGGCCGACGCGGCGCGCCCGTCGTGCTCGGCCACCACTCGATGCAGGGTGTAGGGGGTGAGCAGAGGCGTGTCTCCGCAGACCACGACGACCGTTCCCGAGAGGTCGGGCAGCTCGTCGATAGCGATCCGGACCGCATGCCCTGTGCCGTTCTGCTCCGCCTGGACAGCCGCGCGCGCTGACGGGGCGACGTCGGCGAGATGAGCGGTGACCGCGTCCCTCTCGTGGCCGACGACAACGACGGTGTTCGCAGCGCCAAGGGGCTCGGCAGCGCTGAGCACGTGCCCCAGCAGGCTGCGTCCAAGGAACCTGTGGAGCACCTTGGGGGTGCTCGACTTCATCCGGGTGCCCTCACCTGCGGCGAGGACGATCAGGGCGGCCGGGCGGCTCAGGGTCACAGTGGCTGGCTCCTGGCAGGGGACGGCGGCTCGGACAATAGAGCCGAGCGCAGGATACCGAGCAGCGTGCCGTGGCGTCGCGCCACCGGTGATGCGAGCTCCCGGGGGAGGATTCGAACCCCCATTCACGGGACCAAAACCCGTTGTCCTGCCCTTAGACGACCCGGGAACGGAGTCGGAGGCAAGCCTAACCAGCCGCACTCACCAGCGTCACAGCGCCACGGTGGACAAGTTACGGAACCGTAGGTTACGGTGGCGTAACTTGAAAGGGAGTACCTGTGACAGCTCAGCTCGCCGACCTTCACAACCCACCGCCCGACCCGTCAGCAGTCGACGCACCGGAGTCCCAGAACGTGGTTCACCGGTTCTGGCTCTACTACTTCATCATCGTGCCGCTCTTGGCCGTCGTGCTCGCGATCCCGCTGGCCTGGGGCGGGTTCGTCGGGCCGGTCGACATCGCCCTTCTGGTCGTCTTCTACTCGATCAGCGCCGCCGGCATCACCGTTGGCTTCCACCGCTACTTCACCCATGGGGCCTTCAAGGCCAAGCCATGGGTGCGCGTCATGATGGCGCTCGCCGGAAGCCTCGCCATCGAAGGCCCCGTTGACCGTTGGGTGGCCGACCACCGCAAACACCACGCATTCAGCGACAAGGAGGGTGACCCACACTCACCCTGGCGGTTCGGCGAGTCAC
>JANLWJ010000353.1:0-2762 GCA_031364455.1 Actinomycetes bacterium
GTCAACGAGCTCAACTGGGCAACGCGGTCGGCCAGCGTGTGAACCTCATCGGTTCGTTCGCTGAACCCCATTCCGAGATGGTCGGGCGCGATGACCCGCCAGGTGTCGGAGAGCCCAGCGACGAGCGACCGAAAGGTGTACGACCAGGTCGGATTCCCGTGGACGCACAGCACCGTGCCGACCGGCTCTGCCGGAGCGGCTTCGAGGACGTGCCACTCGCGTTGGACGCCACCGGCGTCCGTGGCCGTGATGACCTTTGACCATTCGGGGTTGAGCCCCGATAGGTCGGAGGGGGGAAGGGACGCGCTGGTCACCAGACGATTTCGCAGAAGGCGGTGTTGAGACCGGACCCGATGCCCATGCAGAGGACGCGGTCACCCGGCATCAGGTTGTCGACCTCGTGTGCGAGGGTGAACGGCACTGACGCAGGACCGATGTTCCCGAAGAACGGGAACGACAGCGGCACCTTCTTCTGGTCGATGCCGAGCCGCTCGCAGAGGGCACTGGTGTGAACCCGCGAGACCTGATGGATGATGAAACGGTCGGCGTCGGACCAGTCGAAGTCGCCGGTCTTCCAGGCAGCCTCGGCCAGGTCGAGTCCGGCGTCCATGAGCCCGCGCGCGTCGGTGTGCATCTGCTCCATGTTGCCGACGCAGAGTTCGTGATGCTCTGTACCCGCTCGCGACACCCCACCGATGACGCGGTGGCCTTCGCTGTGCAGGTCGCTGCGGCCGAGCACCATGGCGGCTGCTCCGGACCCGAGCGTCAAGGTGGCGAACTCGCTGAAGAAGTCAGCGGTGGTCGAGGTCGGCGAGCAGAGCCGACGGATCGTGTTCTCCTGGACCTTCTGCGCGTCCTCTCCGTTGACGATGAGGGCGTAGTCGATGTGCCCGGCGTCGATCATCGTTGCGGCGATGTGGACGCTGTTGACGAAACCAAGGCACGCGTTCGCCAGGTCGAAGTTCATTGCGGAGGGGGGGAGCCCCAGCTTGTGGTGGATCCCCACGGCCGTCGACGGCTCGAGGTAGGCCCGAGAGACAGACGAGTTGATCATCAGGCCGATCTGCGACGGGTCGACGCCGGACTGGGCGATCGCCTTGGCTCCGGCCATTGCGGCGCCGTCGGCGAAGGTCATGCCATCGGGCCACCACCGACGCTCATGGATACCGGCCAGCCCCTCGAGCAGTCCTGGGCGCGCGCCGAGGCGCTCGTAGGCAGGGGCGAGCTGCTCATCGAGCTCGGTGGAGGTGACCACGACCGGGGCCTCGATCGCCACGATCGACAGCACAGACGTGCGGGAGTGGCGGAAGGTGGAGTTGCCGTCCATTAATTCCTCTCTGGGTAACCGCGAAAGTGTCCCATGAGGGGCAGAGAAGGTCCGAATTCGGGCCTCTTCAATACCGTCTGCCCTCAGAGATCGACGACGGCACCGGACCCGTGTCGCCGAGCATTACCGGTGGCCTCCAGGCGTCCGTCTGGATGCCTGCGCACTGCGTTGACGCCCCCGAAGTACATGCTGCCGCGGCTCCAGCGGTTGACCGGGCCAAGTGGCTCGAGCTCAGCGGCGACGGCCGCAGCCACGTCCGGCTCGAGCTGGCTGGTGGTGCCATCGAAGTGCACCCTGGGCGCTGCCACCGCTTCGGCGAGCGGGCGGCCGGCCACCAGGTGCGTGACGGTCTGCAGCAGCGCACTGCGGATGCGCTCACTGCCACCGCTACCGATCGCCACCACTGACCCGTCGGCGAGATCGAGCAAGCTGGGCGCCATCATCGACGCCACTCGCGTGCCTGGTTCGGCGTCGTGGAACCCGTCCGGATGCAGGTCGGCCTCACCCATCATGTTGTTGAGCTGGACGCCGGTTCCTGGGACGAGGACTCCGGAGCACGAGCCGTTGGACGTGGTCATCGAGGCGACCATTCCGTCGGCGTCGATCACGCTGACATGCGTCGTCCCTTTTGACGAGCTGGCGGCCGTGCGCTGGCCTTTCTGGGCCTCGGTGGCATGGTGCAGCGCCTCGACCAGGCTGCGTGGTGACGGTGCTACGTCGTGCTGATCGCCATCGAGCTCACGGAGAGCGGCGCAGACGATCGAGCCCCCGAACGAGGGAGGTGGGTTGGTCGTGAGCCTGGCCCCTCGGTAGTCGACGTGGTGTGGCTCGCGCGTCTGGACCCGGTAGGACGCGAGGTCGTCGAAGGTGAGCAGCCCGCCGCTGGTCTGCATCCGGCCGAGGAGAGCCTGGGTCTGGGGGATCTCGGCCCAGCCTTGCGGATCGAGACTTCCGAGCTGGGCGAGGAACTCGGCGTACTCGGGGTTGGTGAAGTTGTCACCCGCATTGGGGGGCGTCCCGCCCGCGAGAAACAGGTGTGTGGCCTCAGGGGTGAGGGCAAAAATCGACCGGAGCAGCTGCAGCACCTCAGCCTGAGTGGGGCTGAGTCGGGCGCCCAGCCGCGCCAGGGTTGTGGCCGGAGCCACCACGTCAGGCAGGGGTAACCGGCCGAGCTGCCGGTGCGCTGCGAGGTACCCACTGAGGACGCCGGGAACGGCCACCGAGCCGAAGCCGGCGTGAAAGACCTGCTCGGCGTCAGAGAAGACAACGGTCACCGGGGTGAAGTGCGGAGCCAGCTCACCAGGTGGCAGGCCCTGGCCTGGCGCGTCAACGAAGAAGTCCAGCACCCGGGTCTGTCCTGTTGGGCGCCGCGTCAGCAGAAAACCCCCGCCGCCCAGGCTGGTGAGCCCGGGCTCGGCCACAGCGGCAGCGAACC
>JANLWJ010000370.1:0-5803 GCA_031364455.1 Actinomycetes bacterium
GATCTCGGAACCCCCCTGTCAGCCATCACCTTCGTCGTTGTCGACCTCGAGACCACCGGCGGATCTCCGGCCACCTGCGCGATCACCGAGGTCGGTGCAGTCAAGGTGTGCGGTGGTGAGGTTCTCGGTGAGTTCCACACCCTGGTCAACCCGGGTGTTTCCATCCCTGCCTTCATATCGGTGCTCACCGGAATCACCGACGCCGCAGTGGCCCAGGCGCCCAGGATCGACTCGGTGCTGCCGGCCTTCCTCGAGTTCGCGTCCGGCTCCACCCTCGTGGCGCACAACGCGCCGTTCGACATGGGCTTCCTCAAGGCTGCTGCCGAGCATCAGGGCATCGAGTGGCCGGCCTTCGGTGTCCTGGACACCGCCCGGCTCGCGCGTCGCACCCTCGACCGCGATGAAGCCCCCAACTGCAAGCTCAGCACCCTCGCGCAGCTCTTCCACGCCACCACCACCCCTTCGCACCGCGCGCTCGACGACGCCCGCGCCACCGTCGACGTGCTCCACGGCCTCTTCGAGCGAGTTGGCTGCTTCGGCGTCACGACGATCGACGAGCTCAGCACCTTCTCCACCCGGGTGCACCCTGCGCAGCAGCGCAAGCGGTACCTCGCTGACAACGTCCCGCGCGGCCCCGGCGTCTACCTCTTCCGGGACGCCAGGCAGCGCGTCCTCTACATCGGCAAGTCGGTCGACCTCCGTCCTCGCGTTCGCCAATACTTCACCGCCGCGGAGGGCAGGCGCCGGATGGCCGAGATGGTCGCGGCCGCCGAAGAGGTCGTTTCGCTGCCGTGCACGACGCTGCTGGAAGCTGAGGTGCGCGAGTTGCGGATGATCGCCGAGTACAAGCCGCCTTACAACCGACGCTCGCGGTTTCCTGAGAAAGTCTCGTTCCTCAAGCTCACCGCTGGCCCATTTCCGCGTCTGTCGATCGTCCGCGAGGTCAAGGACGACGGGTGCACCTACCTCGGCCCGTTCAGCTCTCGCCGGCAAGCCGAGCAGGCCCGCGATGCCCTTCACGAGACCTACCCCCTCCGTCAGTGCACCCAGTCACTGTCACTGCGCACCAAGAGTGTTGCCTGCATCCTCGCCGAGATGGCGCGCTGCGGAGCTCCTTGTGAAGGTCGCCAAAGTGTCGACGACTACGCGCAGATGGTCGAGGCGGCCGCCGTCGCAATGTGCGTCGACGCGCGTAGCGTTCTTGCGGCGCTCTCTCGACGGATGGCCCCGCTTGTCGCCGAGGAGCGCTTCGAAGAGGCTGTCACTCATCGCGATCGGCTTCGGGCGCTGCTCTCGGCGTCAGCCCGCTCCCAACGGTTGCGGGCGCTGGGGGGCGCACCAGAGCTGGTCGCCGCGCGGCCGACTCCTGAGGGTGGTTGGGAAGTTGCGGTGATCCGGCACGGACGCCTCGCCGCCGCGGGACTTGCTGTCAGGGGTGTCGCTCCGAAACCGTTCATCGGCGCACTGCGTGCCGGCGCCGACCCGGTGGCCGCAACTCCTGGCGGCTTCCCCGCCGCCTCGGCCGAAGAGGCCGAGTGCCTCCTGCGCTGGCTGGACTCTCCCGGCGTTCGACTCGTCCACCTCGAGGGCGTCTGGGCCAGCCCCCGGCACGGCTCACGCGGGCTAGAGTCGGCGGTGAGCCTGACCACGCCGCCCCAGTGAGGAGACCTTCCATGATCACCGCGATCGTCTTCGTTCAGTGCGACGTCGACCAGATCCCGTCCGTCGCTGAGAGCATCGCCTTGATCCCTGAGGTCAGCGAGGTCTACTCCGTGACGGGGGGCGTCGACTTGATCGCGATGATCCGGGTGCACGCCCACGAAGAGCTCGCCGAGGTGATCACCGGTCGGCTGGCAAAGATCCCGGGAATCGTGCACACCGAGACGCACATCGCGTTCCGCGCCTACAGCCGGCACGACCTCGAGGCAGCGTTCTCGCTCGGCATCGAGTAGCGGCGACGCGGGCGGCGCGGGCGCCAGGTCGGCTCAGCCAGCGGCTGATCGCGTTGCCGCGATCCATCGGTCCAGCACATCACTGGCAGACCCGGAGTCGATGGCTGACGCGGCCCGCTCCAGCCCAGATGCAATCGCGTCGTCGAGCGAGTCAGGACCGACGCCAGCTGCTGCGTCCAGGGCTGACAGGGCCGCCGCTGCGTTGAGCAGCACGGCGTCGCGAATCGGCCCGCGCTCCTGGCCGACTAGCAACGCCAGCACTACGCCAGCGTTGTGACTGCGGTCACCGCCCCGCAGCGTCTCCAGCGGAGCCGATGAGATCCCAAGCCGTGCCGGATCGAGGGTGCCCGATGCAACCTGCCCCTCTGAGACTCGCCACACCGACGAAGTGGTCGACACCGTGAGCTCGTCGAGACCATCGTCGCCGCGAAAGACCAGCGCAGACGCCCCGCGGTCGGCGAAGACCTGCGCCATGACGGGGGCCATCCGTACGTCGGCGCACCCGATCGCCTGGGCAACGGGTTGCGCCGGGTTGGTGA
Source organism: Actinomycetes bacterium (assembly GCA_031364455.1). GTDB lineage: Bacteria > Actinomycetota > Actinomycetes > JAHEKZ01 > JAHEKZ01 > JAHEKZ01. Next base: position 2,492 of record JANLWJ010000370.1, read on the forward strand.
GCGGCCCCAAGAAGTTGAACGACGTCGGGACACCGATCTCACGGCGCGGTGCTGCGGCGTGCCGCATCGCCGGGTGAAAGACCTGAGCGAAGCAGAAGGTGATCCCGACCTCAGCCCCAACCGCGGCCACCTGCTCCGGCGTCAGGGTGAGATCTACGCCGAGCTCCTCGAGGACGTCTGCGGTGCCGCAGTCCGACGAAGCTGCGCGGTTGCCGTGTTTGACGACTCGGGCTCCAGTCCCAGCGACCACCAGGGCGGCCATCGTTGAGATGTTGACCGAGTGGGATCGGTCCCCACCCGTCCCGACGATGTCGACGGCCGGACCCGGAACCTCGATGCGGTGAGCCGCAGCCAACATGGCCTGGGCGAGCCCGGACATCTCGGCAGCGGTTTCGCCCTTGCTCCGGAGGGCGACCGCGAAGGCGGCAATTTGGGCGGCACTCGCGTCGCCGGCCATCACCTCGCCCATCGCCCACTGGGCAGCGGTGGTGTCGAGGTCTTCATGGCGAAGCAACGCCCCGAGCACGGTCGGCCAGCTGGGCGTTCCCACGGTCACCGATTCAGGAACTGGCTGCGACGCCGCCGGCAGCCACCCTGGCGCGGAGCAGCCCGGCCGCCGCTGCGGCGGTCGCGATGGGGTCGAGCGGGTGCGACACCACGCCGTCCGCCCTGGACCACGTGGCGAGCCAACGGTCTTGGGGACGGGCGATGAGCAGCAGGATCGGCGGCGACTGGAAGACCTCCTGCTTGATGGTCCGGCACACACCCAGGCCACCGGATGGAACTGCCTCGCCATCCAAGATGGCCAGGTCGATGTCTGCCTTGCTGAGGCGGTCCATGACGGCCCAGTCGGTGGCGACGTCGACGAACTCCACCGGTGGCAGATCCGAGGCCGGACGACGCCCGATGGCCAGTCGCACCTGATCGCGGGTGTTGCGGTCGTCGCTGTAGACCAAGATCGTCAGCGCGTCGTCGGCCATGCCGCTCCCCAACGTCGGGTCTTGTCACCGCCCTGTGGCCGGCGACTCATCGAACGCCACGATCGTAGCCAGCCCGGTCTCGACTGTCCGCCGGGGGCGCCAACAGCTGCCACCCGTGCACGTCGCCCCCCAGCCGGGCTACCAGCCCGGTCACTCGGGCGTGCTCCTGCGCCACCAAGAGACCGGACGCCGTGACCGTGCGATCGGCATGGATCTGAGTCACCTTCCCCGCGACCTGGTCACTGTCGCTGGCAGCCGCCCCCGCCTGGTAGCCCTCGACGGAAAGCTGCTCAAGGGCAGCAGCGACGGCCGTGCCCGGCACCTCGACCTGGTGCCGCATGAGCAGGGGCCGGTCCAGATCGACGCCGGACCGCTCGGCAGCCTCCAGAACAGCAGAGTCTGAGGCCTCCGGCACAAATGACTCGGCCACCACCTCAAACGATCCATCATCGACCAGGTTGACCCTCTGCTGCGTTTTCCGACGTCGGAGAAGGGTCCACATGGTCCCAACCCCACATGGTCCCAACCTACGAGCAGAACCCCCGCTCCGCCGCCTCGTGAGAACCCCGAATCTGCCCGGTGATCATGGACCCGGCACAACACCCCGGAAAGAAAGTCCGCCCCCTCGCACCGCTTCGGGGTCGGAGTCGGCATAATCGGGGCCGTGTCGACAGCATCCGTGGCCGAGCCTGCTCAGATCCAGGCGCCGAACCGGCCCAACCTCGTCAGCGTAGGAACCATCGTCTGGCTCTCGTCAGAGCTGATGTTCTTCGCCGCCCTGTTCGCCATGTACTTCACGGTGCGGCAGGTCACCCTGCCCGACGCCTGGCCCCCGGAGGATGTGCACCTCAACATCGCCTTCGCCTCGCTCAACACCGCAGTACTGGTGTCCTCGTCACTGACCTGTCAGCTCGGTGTGTTCGCCGCTGAGCGCGGTGACGTCAAGGGCCTCCGTAAGTGGTTCATGATCACCTACCTGATGGGTGCCTTCTTCGTCGCCGGCCAGGTCTTTGAGTACACCGAGCTGGCGCATGAAGGGCTCAGCCTCAGCTCCGATCCTTACGGTTCGGTCTTCTTCCTCACCACCGGCTTCCACGCTGCACACGTCACGGGCGGTCTGATCGCCTTCTTGTTCGTGCTGGCGACGACCTACGTCGCTCGCCGGTTCGACCATGACCAGGCCACCCGCGCGATCGTCGTGTCTTACTACTGGCACTTCGTCGACGTCGTGTGGATCGCTCTGTTCGCGACGATCTACTTCATCCAGTAGCCACACTCCAGGGGAACCTCTCGTGACTTTTCTGCTCGCCAGGCGCCGCAGCCCATGGGCAACGGCATTCCTCCTGCTCGTGGCCCTGGTCGGGATCGGCGGAATCTACGCCGTTGCATCCGGATCCACCCAGGCTGAGGCGACCTCACCCAGCGCCTCGACGACGCAGATTGAAGAAGGACGCGAGCTCTTCCTCGAAGGCTGCTCCACCTGTCACGGGCTCAATGCTGATGGCGCATTCCAGCCGGACGGCACCGTCGCCGGGCCATCGCTGATCGGAGTCGGTCCGGCGTCGGTCGACTTCCAGGTCGCGACCGGGCGCATGCCGCTGGCGGCGCCTGGGGCGCAGGCTGAGCGCAAACCACCGGTCTACTCCGATGAGGAGACAGCAGCGCTGGCTGCCTACATCGGGTCGCTGGCGCCAGGTCCAGAGATCCCCACTCCTGACTTGTACGACACGACAGGAATCACGCCAGAAGAGCTCGCGCTCGGCGGTCAGCTCTTCCGTGCCAACTGCGCCTCGTGCCACAACTTTGCCGGCGAAGGCGGCGCCCTGACCGACGGTAAGTACGCCCCATCGTTGACCGAGACCGAGGCACGCCACATCTACGCGGCGATGCTGATCGGCCCGCAGAACATGCCGAACTTCCCCGACTCCACACTTCGGCCCGACGACAAACGGGCCATCATCGGCTACATCGAAGTGCTACGGGAGACGCCGAACTCCGGCGGAATCGACACAGGCCGACTCGGACCCGTCACCGAAGGCATCGCACTCTGGACGGTTGGGCTTGGTGCCCTCATCGCGGTTGCTATCTGGATCGGAGTCAAGGCCAAGTGACCATCGAACTTCACAACTCGGGCGACTTGCCCGAGCACCAGCTGCGGCGCGCTGACGTCGACCCGAAGGCTGCCAAACGAGCCGAGCGCCAGGTTGGCTTCATGTTCATCGCCTCTGGCCTGGCCAGCGCGGCATTCATCGTCGCCTACGTCGTCATACCGGTCGACAAAGATATCCCCCTCCCAGGCTTTGGTAGCACTAACGCATCCAACCTGCTCTTG
>JANLWJ010000384.1:0-1806 GCA_031364455.1 Actinomycetes bacterium
GGCCGGCGCCCTGTTCGGCGGCGAGCCGTCGGAACGCGGCGTTGGTGATGCCGGCCATGGGAGCCAGCACCACCGGCACCGGCAGCTCCAGGTTGCCGACCCGCAACACCGACTCCGTCGGACGTTGGCTCGTCATGCCTCACACCAGCCCGCGCAGAATCCACCACTGACGGATAACCTGCGCTCTTGCTGGCTCATCTGAGCTGAATTCGCACGGAATCCTCCACCGGCGCCGGGACGCTGCGCGTCAGAACGCTGGGAGGTGGGGGGCGAGGAAGTCGACGAGGCCGTCGATCCCGATGCGCTCCTGCTTCATGGTGTCGCGTTCGCGGACGGTCACGGCGTGGTCGTCGATCGAGTCGAAGTCGACCGTGACGCAGTAGGGCGTGCCGATCTCGTCCTGACGCCGGTAGCGGCGGCCGATCGCGCCGGCGTCGTCGAAGTCGACGTTCCACCGCTTGCGCAGCGTGGACGCCACATCACGCGCCTTCGGCGACAGGTCGGCATTACGTGACAGCGGCAGCACTGCCACCTTCACGGGTGCAAGGCGCGGGTCAAGACGCAGCAAGGTGCGCTTGTCGACGCCGCCCTTGGCGTTGGGCGCCACGTCCTAGGCGTACGCGTCGAGCAGGAACGCCAGCATCGCCCGGTTGACGCCGACGGCCGGCTCGACGACGTAGGGGAACCAGCGCTCGCCTGACTCCTGGTCGAAGAACGACAGGTCTTGCCCTGACGCCTCCGCGTGCGCCTTGAGGTCGAAATCGGTGCGGTTGGCAACGCCTTCCAGCTCACTGAACTCCTGGCCGCCGAACTTGAACCGGTACTCGAGGTCGACCGTTCGCTTGGAGTAGTGCGACAGCTTCTCGGTGGGGTGCTCGTAGAGACGCAGGTTGTCCGGCGAGACACCGAGGTCGGTGTACCAGGCCAGGCGTGCGTCGATCCACTGCTGGTGCCACTCCTCATCGGTTCCCGGCTTGACGAAGAACTCGACCTCCATCAGCTCGAACTCGCGGGTGCGGAAGATGAAGTTGCCTGGCGTGATCTCGTTGCGAAACGCCTTGCCGATGTTGGCGATGCCGAAGGGTGGCTTGCGCCGCGACGTCTGCAGGACCTGAGCGAATGAGACGAACACTCCCTGCGCTGTCTCGGGCCGGAGGTACGCCAAGCCGGTGCCGTCCTCGACAGGGCCGAGGTGTGTCTTCAGCATGCCGTTGAACTGCTTCGGTTCGGTGAACTGGCCCTTGTTGCCACAGTTCGGGCAGTTCACCTCGGCAAGCGACGCTGGCGCACGCTTGTGCTTGGCCTCGAACGCCTCTTCGAGGTGGTCGGCCCGGTACCGCTTGTGGCACGACGTGCACTCGGTCAACGGGTCAGCGAAGGCCGAGACGTGGCCCGATGTCTCCCACACCTCGCGAGCCAAGATCACCGACGTGTCGACGCCGACGACATCGTCGCGCTCGCGGACAACCGACTGCCACCACTGCCGTTTGACGTTCTCTTTGAGCTCAACGCCCAGGGGCCCGTAGTCCCAGGCAGCGCGCTGGCCACCGTAGATCTCTGAGCTCGGGTAGACGAAGCCTCGACGCTTGCAGAGCGAGACGACGTTGTCGATCAGATCGGCGGCCATGCCTTCAGGCTATCGGGAGCGTTCGACAGTCCCCGCATCACCTGCGAGGTCGCTGGACGCCGTTCGCTCACCCTCGGCATCCATCCCGAACAACACCTCGAACGCCGTCGGTTCGTCGATCGCCCGCGACAGGAACGGCACCGCGTTCAGTTTCACCTCGTAGGACGACAGCGCTTTGC
>JANLWJ010000386.1:0-9502 GCA_031364455.1 Actinomycetes bacterium
TCGCACCACCAGACCTCGCCGCGCGCTGGCAGGGCGCTCACGAGGTGGCGGCAGCCTGTCGCCACGACGCGAGGTCGCCCCACTCGTCCGGCTCAGCGACCGGGTGCTCGTCATAGGCGGCGTAGCTGGCATCCACCTCAGCCGATCGGTAGCGGACCAGCAACGCTCGGAGCGCCTCGTCAACGAGAGCCGCGTCCGTGCTGCCTATGCCCAAACTCCTGGCGCTGTCGAGGAGATCAGCGTCAACCGTCGTACTAAGTCGTATGCGATTCATGCCACAAGTATGCCACGCCTGGAAGAGTCGCGCGTGGGCGGTTTCCCTGAGTGAGATTCGGATCCGGCCGGTACTTGATGCCGACCGGCGTGCGGTCCTGCTGGTCGCCGGTGACAAGGTCGGCAACGGGCAGGGCTGGTACAAGTCGAACACCCCACTCACGGAGCTGCGGGCGTATCGGTTACGCGAGGTGCGCGAGGAGTCAGGGGTTGACCCAGGTTGGGCTCACGGCCCGGTTGCATGTCACGCAACCGTCGGTCTCCGAGCTTGAGCGGGGCGAACCCGACCGTGCCGGCCTAGCCACGATGCCTGCAGCGTGTTCCTTCCGGCCGCCGTCACGAGACTCCCGCGGGACTCCGTCGTCAACGTGACGGCAGTGGTCACGCTGAACGATTCCAAACGGTTGGCAATGTTCGATTCCCGCCACCTCCACTGCAGCGGGCTCATACGAACCCTGACTGAGGTCAATCCTCTCGGCGGGCCTCGTGTGGGTCCGCGTCTCTGTGCCCGGGCTCCGGTTCGGGCCTGCCGGAACGCGCCGGCCACCCTTCCTTGCTACGTTCGGCGAATGGCCGCGCCACGGAGGCCGCCGAAGACCAATGCAGCGGTGACGACTCAGGGAGGCTGTGACACATGAACGTGAGCCAGAGCGGAGCGTTGACGCCGACGGTAACAAGGCTCCTCACCACCCCCATCAAGGGATTCTCGCTGGCCCAGCCCGAGAGAGTGGTCCTGGAAAAGAACGGCGCGGTGGGAGACCGAGACTTCTTCATCACCGATGCCAGCAGGCAGCTCTTGTCGATCACCCGCGCTGGCGCCTTTGCGAGTTGGCAGGCGCAGTTCGACAGAGACCGGGGAGTCCTGACGCTGACCTCCTCCGACGGCCGTGTCCTAGAGGACGAGGTAGTCAACGCCGCTGACCTAGTCGTCAACTTCTGGGAGTCACAGGACGTCGCGGGCAACATCGTCGGCGGTCCTTGGTCGGGCTGGCTGTCCGAGATCGCGGGTCAACCCGTTGAGCTGGTTCGTGCCACCGATCCGGGCGGAGCCAACGATGTGGCTGCTGTCACCGTGGTCTCCGAGGAGTCCGTGGCGGAACTGGGTCGGGCGACCAAGAGCGAGCCGATCGACATCCGCCGATTCCGGATGCTGATCAATGTCTCCGGCGTCGCTGCCTACGAAGAGGAGACCTGGCGCCCCGCGACCGTGCGGATCGGTACAGCCGTGCTCAAGATGCGAGGTCCCGTGCCGCGGTGCAACGCGACGACGCGCAACCCGGATTCGGGAGTCAAAGATCTGAAGACCCTTGGCCTCATCGCCGAAGGCCGCGGGATGCAGCCAGATGAGTTCGGTGAGGGAGCGCTCAATATGGGCGCCTATGCGGATGTCGTTGAGCCTGGTGTCGTGACGGTGGGCGACCGGGTCGAGTTCCTCTAGGCCAGCCTCCGTTTCGGAACGCACCGTCGAACGCCGAGCATGCTGAGCGGGGAGGGACGTGCCGTGCGAGTTTCGGGACTTTGGCGCTACCCCGTCAAGTCGCTGGGCGGCGAGGCCCTCGAGTCAGCCGAACTGACTCTCGACGGTGTCGAGGGGGATCGGCTGGTCCATGTCAGCGGCCCCCGAGGTCCACTGACCGGACGCACGAGGTACGGCCTCCTCACGATCCCGGCTAGCACGGGGTCCAAGGGGGTCCCGTTTGTGGCTGGTCATCGCTGGGACTCTGAACAGGCAGCCGAGATCATCGCCGAGAAGGGTGGTCGGGGCGCGCGGCTCGTGGCCGACGGCGGGCCGGAACGCTTCGACGTCCTCAACCTTCTGGTAGCGACTGATGGCGCCGTCGAGCGGTTTGGCCATGACGTCCGCAGGCTGCGACCCAACTTGCTGCTATCGGGTGTGCCGGCGGACATGGAGCCCACGATGCCGGGCCAGGCCATCGCCATTGGTGAGGCCCTGATTGGCATCCACTCGGTCCGTGGACGCTGTGTCGTCACCTCGATCGACCCAGACACCGGCGAGCAGGACATGAATATGTTTCGTCGGATCCACACCGTGTTCGGTGGAGAGCTTGCGCTCAACTCCTGGGTCGTCCGACCGGGCACGGTGCGCATTGGTGATGAGGCAAGGCTGGTTGCCCTGGAGCAAGAGCCCGCTCACCTTGGCGGTTGGATTGTCGGCGCGCCCTATCCCCCGCACCCCCGAAGGCACGCACAGGTTCATGACCCGCTGGGGCGCTCATGGCAGCATGTCCGCCATGGGTGCCAAGGTCACAGGCGCGGTCGAGTTCGAGTCGACAGTGAGCGAAGTAGGTTCCACCGCGCTGGTACGTCTGCCAAAAGACGCGAGTCAGGCCCTGCCCTCCCGGGGGCAAGTGGCCGTTCACGGCACCATCGACGGCCACGAGTTCCGGACGGTCGTGGAACCCGACGGACGGAGGGGCCACTGGATCAGGATCTCCCCGGAGCTCCAGCAAGCCGCTGGCCTCGGTTCCGGACGTGCCGTCACCATCACCGTCGAGCCGACCAGCGAGTGGCCGGAGCCCGCGGTGCCGACCGACCTGGCAGCGGCTCTCGACACCGCCCCCGCAGAGGTGCAGGACCGGTGGCAGGACATCACGCCGATGGCGCGCTGGGAATGGGTGCGCTGGGTGAATGCGACCGCCAACCCGGCGACGCGTCAGCGGCGCGTCGAGGTCAGCATCTCCAAGCTGGATCACGGAAAGCGGAGACCTTGCTGCTTCGACTTGTCGGCCTGCACAGATCCGGCGGTCTCCAAGAGCGGCAAGCTGATCAGCGGGCCGTGACCGTCTGGTGAGGCTCCGACGTAGCTGGGGACGGGGGCCTGCCCAGCCCGTGGGACCACGCGTGGCTGGAGCTTGTCCCGACACAGGCTGGTAATACCGGGTTATACTCCTCGCATGAAGACGGCGATCTCCTTGCCTGACGAGACCTTCCACCGTGCCAGCGAGCGAGCTCGTGCCCTGGGTATGAGTCGTTCGGAGTTCTTTGCGCGCGCGGCAGAGCGCTACATCGCTCAGCTCGACGCGGAGTCGATCACCAGCCGGATCGACGTCGTCATCGAGTCCACGACGCACCAGGACGACTCGGCCGGTGCAGCTGCGCAGAGGGGGCGGCGCACGGTCGAGCAGAGCGCGGGTGACTGGTGATCGAACGGGGAACGATCTACTGGGTCGACCTCGGGGAGCAACGGGGATCCACGCCGGCTAAGCGTCGGCCAGTGGCTGTCGTCTCTGCGGAGGCATACAACCGGAGCAGACTGGCCACGGTGGTTGCGTTGGTGATCACGTCCAACACCGACCTGGCCGCCATGCCAGGCAACGTCTTTCTGCCGTCGGCCCTCAGTGGCCTGCCGCGCGACTCCGTCGTCAACGTGACGGCGGTGGTCACGCTCGACAAGTCGGATCTGTCCGAAGGGGTCGGCGTCCTGCCGATGGCGCTGATGCACGAGATCGATCGAGGGCTGCGCGGGTCGCTGCAGCTCTAGAGACCTCCTCCGTTGCCCTGCGGCTGGTTCCAGGGCACTTCAAGGTCGCCCGGGCCATGGCGAAACATCGTGCAGGCAGAAGCACGCCCTAGCCTGGTCTGGTGCCTGACGGAAGCGAGCATGACCTTGTCCTACGCAGCGCTCGGACGATCGACCCTGAGACCGGGCTGGATGCTGTGTGCGACGTTGCGGTCGACGGCTCGACGATCAGCGAAGTGGTCGTCGGTGGTGATGCGGAGCTGCGCGGCCGCACCGAGGTCAACGTCACCGGCCTCGTCCTGACGCCGGGTTTCATCGACTTGCACAGCCACTGCCGCGACTATGCGTCCAGGGCGCTTCAAGTGTGTGACGGCGTCACCACTGCTCTTGAGCTTGAGGGCGGCGAGATCGATGTTGACGGTGCCTATATTCGCGCCGCGGCTGAAGGCAGCCCCAACCACTTCGGTTTCTCGGCTTCTTGGGCGGTCGTTCGGATGGCGACGTGTGGCCTCGAGGTCCGTACCTCGGCAGACCCCTTCATGGATCACATCGGTGCGCCTGACTGGCACCGAGCGCTGACGCGAGACGAGACGCCGCAGCTGCTCGACGGGCTCCGGCGCGAGCTCGCTGACGGTGCCCTGGGGATTGGCGTACTACTCGGGTACTGCCAGGAGGCGTCTGCCGACGAGTACCTAGCGGTCGCCGGGTTGGCAGCTGAGCTGGATACCTCGACGTACACCCACGTTCGGGAGCTCTCCCGACCGGACAGCGGGATCTTCGGCGCAGCTGAGGCGGTAACGGCTGCGTTGGCGACCGGCGCTCACATGCACGTCTGTCACGTGAACAGTACGTCGACCCGAAACATCGACCGGGTCAATGAGCTGATCGGGCGCGGTCGGGACCAGGGGCTCACGATCACCACCGAGGCCTACCCGTACGGGGCCGGCTGCACCGGGATCGGCGCCGAGTTCTTGGCACCCGATGCGCTCTCCTACCAAGGCTTGGAGCCGACCGACATCCGCTATCTCCCGACCGGTGAGCGGGTGGCATCGGTCGCACGGCTGAACGAGCTCCGCAGTATCGACCCCGGCGGTATCGCAGTCATCGACTTCCTCCGTGAGAGCGATCCCGACGATCTCGGTTTCCTCATGCGCGCATTCCTTACCGCTGAGACCGCTGTGGCCTCCGACGCAATGCCGCTGGTACCGCGCAGCGGAGATATGACCGAGTCGATCCCGTGGCCGATTCCGCCGGGAGTGCTCACACATCCGCGGACGGCAGGCACGTTTTGCCGTGTGCTGCGCTGGTACGTGCGCGAACTCGGCGTACTCGACCTGCCCGAGGCGGTTCGCCGATGCACCTTGGTCCCGGCTCAGATCCTGCGCGATGTCGCGCCTGCCATGCGTCGTAAGGGGCGGATCCAGGTGGGTGCTGACGCTGACCTTGTGGTGTTCGACCCCGAGACCATCACCGACCGAGCGACCTATGACGAACCAACCCTTACCTCGGCTGGGATTGTGCACGTCTTCGTTTCAGGGACTGCGGTGGTCCGAGATGGCGAGCTTCTGGTCGAGGCCCGGCCCGGTCGTCCGGTGCGTGGCTCCGCCTAGGGAGTCGGGAACCGGCGTGCGACTCAGCCGATGACCCAGCGGGTCATCCACTCGACAAGCGCCTCATCATGCGCCAGCCGCCCCATGGGTGGCCCGTACGTGCTGCCCTCATGAGTTGATCCGGGCAGGACGAGCACTTCGCTCGGAGTCCCGGCCTCGCAGAGGACGCGGTGCATGGCCCACGCCTGCGCTGGCGGGCAGCGACGATCGAGCTCACCTACGACAAAGAGTGAGGGGGTCTGGCAGCGGTGCCCCTGAAGTAGCGGTGACTGGGCGACGTACACGTCGATGTCGTCTCGAGGGGCGCCGCCAAGCTGCGCGGGGAAGAAGCGTCGGCCGATGTCGCTGGTGCCATACATGCCGAGCAGGTCGATGACCGGGTTCTCAATCACTGCGGCACGGAAGCGATGCGTGGTGGACGCCAGCCACGCCGACAGGTACCCGCCGTAAGAGTTACCTGTCACACCAAACCGCTCGGCATCGGCCCAGCCGCGCTGGATTGCGTGGTCCACGACCGTCAGGACGTCGCGAGTGGGCCCGTCGGCCCAGTCGCCGTGTACTGCGTGCGCGAAGGCATCGCCGTATCCCGTCGATCCGCGCTGGTTGGTGTAGAGCACGCCGAAGCCGGCAGCACACAGTGCCTGGGCATCGAGTGAGAAGGCCTCGCCGTAGGTGAAGTGCGGACCTCCGTGGATGACAAGAACGGTAGGAAGCGGGCCGGATGCCCCAGGTGGCGACAGGAACCAGCCGTCGAGTGGCCATCCTTCCGCAGACTTGATGGTGAACCGTCGGACCTGCGCGGGGGTCGGTAATCCTTCGGCGAAGCTGAGGAGCCGCACTTCGTCGCCGGACTGCTCAGCAGCGAGATCCACGACGGCAAGTTCGGGATAGACGTCGGCCGCTTGACTGGTGAAGACCAACCTGCCGCCAGCCAGGCCAACAGGTGAACATGAACGTTGCCCCTCAACGATCTTCGAGACCTGACCGGTGTCGATGTCGACGATGGCTATGCCCATCCGGCCCCTTGCGCCGACCCGAACCACCACGGAGTCGCCGTACGCGATCATGACCTGCTCGTAGGTGTCGGCGAGCTCTGCAGGGCAATCGCCAAATACATCCCCAAGTAGTTCCGGGATCGGCAGTTCGCGGACCTCGATACCCGAGATCACGAAGAGGGTGGCGGCACTGCCGGCCGGTCGACCGTGCGGCTCGACCACCAGGACGACGAGGCGGCCGTCCGACAGCCACACCGGCACGACGCCGCGTCCGCCCGGAACAGCAGGCGACCCGACAGTGCCGTTGAGGTCAACGAGCCGCAGACACTGCCCACCGAGCATGTCGGTGGGGTCGGCGGCAACGGTGGCCGCAACCTTGCTGCGGTCGGGGGACCAGCGGGGCGTCGCCCAGCGCCAGTCGTCGTCGGTGAGCCATCGCCCCTCGCCGGTCGCGACATCGATCAGTCGCAGCTGGGGTGGGTCCTCCAATGGACCGAGGCCATCGGCCGCTGGGAACGGACGCGTCCAGCGATACGGCCTGGTTCGGTCGATGACCGTGCCCCTTCGGCAGGCAACGACGATCGCGGTGCCGTCCGGCGACCAGACCGGCGGTCCATCAACCCGGAGAGCCCCCGCCAGAACACGCGCATCCGTCGTCATGCGCCCCGCTACTGCCAAGGCCGTCTTGCCGTTGCAGTCGGTAAGAAACGCCAAGCATTCTCCGTCGGGACCCCACTGCGCGTATCGGTCTCCTGGGCCGGTGCTCGGCAGGGTCGTCTCAACTCCGGACGAGACGTCGACAACCGTCAGTTCGACGATCTCCTCCTCCGAACCCGGAGGAACTCGCACGGTGGTCAGCGTGAGCAACGAACCATCGGGGGACAGGCTCGCGTGGAGTGGAGCACGAACGGCGAGAAGTCTCTCCGTCGACGAGGCGTCAGTCATCGGAGTACGCAACCACTGTGAGAATGGTGCTCTGGGCGTCGACCGAACGGTAGATGTGCTGGAGTGCCGCAGAGAACTGCACGGCGTCGCCGGTGGCGAGGGCAATGGTCTGCTCACCGACGGTGAGTTCGACGCCGCCCGCAACCACATAGCCGTACTCGACAGAGCCGCGCCCGTGGTCGCTCATCACGCCGCCGTCGCCTGCGGCCAAGAGCCCCTCAGAGACATCGAACCGGTGTCGCTCCATCATGCTGAAGAGAAGCCTGGCACCGGTCGTCTTAGCTGATCGATCGGCCGCTCGGATCACGAGGGGCTCGATCTGCGGCGAGCGGGTGAGCTCGGAGAAGCTGATGTCGAGTGCTGCTGCGATCCGGGTCAACGTCGACACCGTGGGGTTGGCGATCTCTCGTTCGATCTGTGACAGCAGTGCCTTGCTGAGACCGGTCTGCGTCGCCAGCTCGCGCAGGCTCAACCCGCGCGCGAGCCTGATCCGCCGCATATTGTCGGCCACGGCCACCCGGATAGCGGCACCCTCGCCCGACGCCCCGTGTTCGTCTTCATTCAGTTCAGGCATTGGGGCGCTCCTGGCGGGGGATACCTGCTGCTTGGCTGCCGGGTACCGACGCCAACAGCGACTGAGTGTAGGAGTGGCTGGGGTTGGCGAGGATCGACTCGGTGTCGCCGGAGTCGACCACCTGCCCGTCTCGCATGATGTAGAGACGGGTCGCAACCTGGCGAACAACCGCGAGGTCGTGGGTGATGAAGAGCAGCGCGAGCCCCAGCCGGTCTAGCAGCTCGCCGAGGAGGTTGAGGATCTGCGCCTGCACCGAGACGTCGAGCGCTGAGACCGCCTCGTCGCAGATGAGAAGTTGCGGTGCGGGAGCCAAGGCCCTGGCGATGGCGACCCGCTGCTGTTCGCCGCCCGACAGTCCCCGCGGCTTTCGTCTGGCGTACGAGGCGGGCAGGCCGATCATGTCGAGTAGCTCGGGGACGTCGCTGCGCGGACGTCCACCCGCTCGAAGCGCCTCCGACAAAGCGGCGCCTATCGTCATCGCGGGGTTCAGCGCTGAGGTGGGGTCCTGGAAGACGATCTGGGCGCGACGCGCCTGCGGCAAGTCGCTCGCCCAGTCGATCGTCCCGCTGTCGTACTTCTCCAGCTCGACCAGGCACCTAGCCAGGGTCGTCTTGCCCGACCCTGACTCGCCGACAATCCCAACGGCTTCGCCCGCTCCGATGGTGATGGAGACGTCATCGAGCGCTGGGGGAGCGGACTCTGAGAAGCGCTTGCTGAGGCTCCGAAGCTGGACGAGAGTCTCCGGAATCAACGTTTCCGCACGGACAGCCGGCACCGACAGGGGCGCGATGTCGCCCACTCCGAGTGGATGCCAGCAGGCAACCTGCGCCAAGTCACCTTCCAGGGGCGGCTCATCAGTGCGGCACTGGTCATCAGCTCGGGGGCAGCGCGGGGCAAAGGAGCATCCGGCAAGGACCTCCCACGGACGCGGAACCGACCCGGGAACGGCCGGCAACTGGTCGACTCGGTGTTCCAGCGGTGGCTCACTGTCGCGCAGGACCGCGGTGTACGGGTGTCGAGGTGCGTCGAGCAGATCGGCACCGGTCCCAGACTCCATGAGTCGGCCGGCGTACATGACCAGAATCCGCCCCGCACGTTCCCGAGCGATTCCCAAGTCATGGGTGATCAGCAGCAAGGCCATCCCTCGCTCACTCTGGATGCGGTGAAGCAGATCCAATACCTCGCGCTGGGTGGTCACGTCGAGCGCCGTTGTCGGCTCGTCGCCGATCAACACCTCGGGGTCGCTCGCGAGGCTGGCGGCGAGTGCAACGCGTTGACGCATGCCGCCGGAGAGCTCGAACGGGTACTGCTGGGCCACTCGCGGCGGGAGGTCAACCTCGTCCAGGCGGCGGGCGATCTCTTCACGTCCGCGACGGGAAGGCTCGAGGGCGGCGGCGATCTGTGAGCCGCACTTGTGTACCGGACTGAGGCTTGTGAAGGGGTTCTGGAGCAGCAGGCTGATGTGACGTCCCCGGAGGCCGTTCATGGCATCTGGGCCATCCGCCAGATCGACCGGTGTCTCACCGAGCTGCACCGTCCCGGTGGCAGTCACGCCTCGGGGGAGCAAGCCGATGATGGCTTTGGCGGTCATGGACTTACCGCACCCGGATTCGCCGACAAGTGC
>JANLWJ010000387.1:0-1622 GCA_031364455.1 Actinomycetes bacterium
CCACTTGTCCACCAACGTTCTCGCCGACCGCGCCGGCTCCAGAGCGCAGATGCTGTTCGCCTTCAGGATCGCCCGAAGCGCTCGTTTAGTGGCCACCGGATGCTTTTGAACATATTCCCGGTTGGCGACGACCATGCAGCAAAAGTACTGGGACCAAGGTCGATCCACGCTGCTATTCAGCATCATGTGACCAATATTCCTCGCCCTGATCTCCTGCGGTTCTGGCGGGAAGCCCAGGAATGCGTCGACCTTGCCGTCGGCGAGGAGTTGCATCGATTCCGCAGAGGAGTGAGTTTCGAAGTTGACATCCTTGTGTGGATCGAGGCCCACGTAAGCCAGAATGCTGGACAGGAAAACATGGTTGCTTGCGCCCAGTTCCAGGATCGCCACAGTCTTTCCCTTCAGGTCTCGAATCCCGCGAACGCGATCGGTCGCGAATAGTTCGAAGCAGCCTACGTGGGCTCCCGCGAGCATGACTACAGGGTCTCCCGCGTCTAGTCGGATGATGAGCGGCGCAGCGAAATGCAAGTTGATGTCTGCCTCGCCGGACGCCAAGGCCGTCTCGATCGCTTTTGTCGCACCTGGCTTCTTGAGGTACTGCACATCGGTGAATCCCTCGCTCCGGAGAAGTGCTTCGGCAACGTACTGGGGAGCCTGACAGATGGTCGGCACCTGGACGAGCCTGATCCGTGTCGTCTCAAGCGGTGGCTCTGCGGCGGCCGGCCTCAAATCGAAACCGAGCAATCCTGCGGAGCCCGCCAGCGCCGCTGCACCCTTCATGAACTCCCGTCGGTCCCTTCCAGAGTGTGGGGCGTCCAGGTCCGTCACTCGATCCACCGCATGTCCGTCTCTGGTCATATCGACCTCCTAAGCCTTGAGTTCCTTCTTCAGTTCATTCAGAAACCGCCAGTCGGTGCCTTGGGCGATGAGTTTCTGCGGACTTGATTTGATCATGCCGACCTCTTGCAGCCGAAGCCCATAAAAGCGGACGGTGTCCTCCGGGCTGTACTCGCGCCACTTCTGGTAGGGCACCTCGCGCATCGTCTGTAGCGCGTACTCGTAGCTGGGCACATATCCGCGAGCGACAAGGAACCGCGCGACGCGACCGGGTTCTGTGGCACAGATGTCCGCGGCCTTGAGAATTGCCCGCAACGCGCGTTTGGTTGCTACCGGATATTTCGAGACAAACTCGCGGTTGCCGGCCACGATGCAGCAGAAGTACTGGGACCACGGCCGGTCGAGGCTGCTATTGACCAGGACATGGCCGATGCCCTTCGCACGAAGCTCCTGCGGGTCGGGCGCGAACCCGAGGTAGGCGTCGACCTTTCCAGCGGCCAGCAGCCGCTTGGCCTCGGCGGGCGGCGCACTGATCCAATTGATCTCCTTGCGCGGGTCGAGCCCCACGTACGCCACGATGAAGCTCAAGTACAAGTGGTGCGACGAGCCGAGTCCCGGCACCGCCACTTTTTTTCCGCGCAGATCCGTGATCGTGTGAATCCGCTCCGTGGCGAAAAGCTCATAGCAACCAACGTGAACACCGCCGAGGAGAACCACCGGCTCACCCGCGTCGACCCGAATCAGAAGCGGAGCGGCGAAGGCCATGTTGAGGTCGGCTGCGCCCG
>JANLWJ010000448.1:0-1939 GCA_031364455.1 Actinomycetes bacterium
GGACGCTCGTGAAGCTCAGATGGTCGGCACCCGCGAGGACCGTGAACGGCGCGCTGTCGCCCGGGGTCAGCAGGTCGCCGGCGGTGCGCGATGCCGTGACCACCACTCCCGATTGGATGGGTCGGGATCCCCTGCGGATGCAACAACTTACACGGAAATGGGTCGTAGTTGACGCCTCCCCTGGTACGCTTCGGTTGTCGAGTAACGAAGTGGGCCAAGAAAGAAGGAGGCGTCATGGGTACAGTGCACCGGTTTCCTGTCGAACGCAAGAACACGCCAGCACGGGCGGCAGATGCAGCGGCGGGGCTTGCGCATGCGCTTCGCGTTTCCGTTGATGCGATGGTGGGAGCCGACGCGAGCTTTTCGCAGAGAGAGGCAGCGGCTCTGGAGCTTGGGAACGAGGCCACGCGGTTGTTCCTGCGCGACGACCTGGTGGCGATCGGTGAACGCCACGGCGAGGCGGTCGAAGTCGACGGTCACATTTACAAACGACATGAGCCCGGCACCGTGAGGTATTTCACGTTGTGCGGCGCCGTCGACATAGAGCGGTTCACCTATCGCGAGGTTGGCATGCAGAACGGGCCGACCATCGTGCCCATGGAGCTCGAGGCAGGCCTGGTTGAGGGGACCACGCCAGCGCTTGGATATCGGCTCACTTTGGGGTACTCGAAGGACCACATGCGCAGTTGCGAGGAGGACATGAAAGCCGACCACCGCTGTCCGCCGTCTCGCAGCACCATGGAACGTACCGCCAAGGCGATCGGGGCTCAAGCGAAAAGGGTTGTGCCCCGTGTCGAACCACGACTTCGCAACGCAGAGCCAGTCCCGGAAGGAACCATCGCAATCTCGATCGGCCTGGATCGTACATCGGTGCCGATGGAGGAGCCGCAGGCGGAGAGCGAGACTCCGCGAACCCGCAGGAAAAAGCGCAGCAAACCCTACGAGCGGAAACAGCCGGAGCCGATCGACGTCAACTACCGGATGGCCTACGTTGGCACCGTCGGCTTCTACAACGCCGACGGCGAAAAGCTGACAAGCCGCTGCTACGCGGCCGCGGCGCACGAGGTGCCAACCGAGCAAATCGTCAGCCGCATGATGGCAGACCTGCGCAGCGCCCTCAGGCAGGTGCCAAAGCTGGCAGTGGGGGTGGTCCAGGACGGTGCTCCGGAAATGTGGAACCTTCTCAGCCCGGCCCTTGCTGCCGAGCCACTCGTCGCGAACACGAGCTGCTATGAAGCCATCGACCGGTACCATCTGAACGAGCGACTCGGCAACATCCTGCGCTGCACCGAACCCGAAGCTGCGATACGAATGCAACGGCTGTCGAACTGGAACGCCAGCCTCGACCAGAGTGACTCAGCTATCTATCGAATCCGTGAGTACGTTCGCGCGGTATACGCTGATGCCATCGCCAACAACGATTCCACCTTGATCGAGAAGCTGGAACCTCACCTGACCTATCTGGAGAACAACGCTCATCGGATGCGCTATGTGCGATTGCTGGAGGCTGGCCTGCCGATCGGAAGCGGAGCCACCGAGGGGGCCTGCAAGTCGGTAGTCCAGAAACGCGCCAACAGCGGAGGACAGCGGTGGCGTCCCGCCGGGCTTGAGGCCGTGCTGACATTACGCGCAGTTCACCTCAGCGAGCGCCTCCCCCGATTCTGGGCCAACTTCGCAGCTGCCTACCGCAGCGATGTCACACGCTGCGCGTAATCCGGGGCCAATCCAGACCCCTGACGATGGTCGGCGTCTGGTCGTCACCCTCGGGCCACAGCGGGCGGCGGGCGCCGACGAGGTCCATCGCCACCGCCCAGCGCTTCGCCGCGGGTGGCTCCGGCAGCTCCGGCAGCTCGGACGGAGACTTCATCACGGCCAGCTTGGTCGTTGCCGTGCCGGGCCCCCTCAGGTGCGCTGGCCGGGGAGGCTTGGTGAAGGAGTA